>RFHT01000344.1 GCA_003696835.1 Bacteroidota bacterium | reverse complement strand
CTGCAACGACAGATTCACGCTATGAGGATGTGCTGACATATATATGTGCTTAAAAATTGAGCTTGCTATTCTTTGATAAACTCAAACACCTGCCGCTTTTCGCCTCCCAGGGTTTCTATGGTAGCCCGCAAATGCGACCTGTCCAGCAGCTTGTAGCTAATGCGCTGGGGAAAATCGTGCTGCGGACGCTCGAATATGAACTCCCCATAGCGGGAGGCGCTTAGCTGGAATGCAGGGGGAAACTCCTGTTTATGCGGCAGAGGCAGGTAATAAAGCTGATCGCCCAGGTGGGTAATGAGCATTTGCTCCAGCAGGGTGGTATCTCCCCCACTGATGCGATAGCTGCGGCCCCGAAGCACCTCCTCGCTGGACTGCCTCCATTCTTCTACCAGCTGCTGCTGCTCCCCCTTCATGGTCCATTTACCGCACAACCAGCTCAGGCCGGCCAGCTGCCCACTGCTTTTCCTATCTCTCAACAACCACATCAACATGCTATTGCTCACCAGCTCGGCCGCATCGTGCTGCACAAAATGGCCCGCCTGGGGCAGCGTCAGCAGGCTGAGCTCCCCGCCCACGTAGTCCCAGCTGTCGTTCAGGCCAGCCTTGGGCACATACTGGTCCTGTGTACCAAATATCATGTGCACAGGCATCTTTACTGGAGGTAGCTGCTCAATGACGGGATTTTCCAGCCAGCGGGCGCGTTCTTCTTTAGTGGGCATATTGGCCCGGTAATAATTGAGCATACCCTCTACAGAGGAGCGGGCAAAGGCCTTGGCATACTCTTTCCTCGCGGCCGTATCGCTTACCCAGCCATACAGGCGGGCCGGAGGTATATTTTCAGGGGCCACATTCTGCAGCATGTCTATGTAGGAAGTGTTGCCATTTTGGCGAAAAAGCTGCAGGGCGGCTTTGCTGTAACCAGTGGGGTGGGTCATGTTACACACGATGAGTTTTTCCACCACCTCGGGATGCTGTATGGCCAGCTGCCAGGCGATGGCTCCTCCCCAGTCGTGCCCCACTACGATGGCCTTTTCCCGCCCACAGGCGCGAATAACGGCCATCACATCCTGCAGCAGGTATTCCATGCGGTAGGCTTCTACCTCCTGGGGTTGGTCGCTGAGGTTGTAGCCCCTCAGGTCCATGGCCACCACCTCAAAATAAGGCCTGAGGGCCAGCATCTGCGCGCGCCAGCTGTACCAGTAGTCGGGAAAACCGTGCAGCATCACCACCAGCGGGCCTTGTCCCGTGCGCACATAGTGCAGTTTTACGCCCTCATTATCGGCATAGGCGTGCTGTACTTCCTCTAGCAAGGAAGGTCCCCCTTCAGGCTGCTGGCCCACCAGCAAAAAGGGAAACGATAGTACATACAGCAGTATCAAACAATTTTTCATAACATCATGCTTACTTATCTCCATGGTCCTCATGTCCCTGAAGGATCCGACTCAAGAAAATCAATATTTGCCACAATAACAGTGTGATATTTTATTACTTTATAAAAAATATTGGGTAAATTGATTCCAGTATATGGTTCCAAAAGCCAGCTTATCGCGAGAGCCTCCAAAAGCAGGGCTGGAACATCTCCTGCCAGGCGATGCTCCAGAAAACGTCCGCTGCGCGGCAGGCAGGAGGCCTTTCGGCGCACAAGGCCAGCCCACAGCCCAACCTCAAGGTGACACCAAAGGTGTTTGGACGGGTATGAAGCAACAACCGCAAAAAACCGCACGGGCTGTCAGCTTGTTGAACAAAGAAAAATCCCGTGAGCTGTTTGAGTGGGTATATGGCAGATAGGAAGCAAATAGAAGCCCCTTACCCTTAGCCCAGCAAAGGCCGGATCACACCTTGGATATACTGGCCATCTTTGAAGGTCACATGGTCGGGATCTGTGATGGCGGCATCGCATTCGTCCTCCATGATGATCCAGCCTTCATAGCCCGAGTTCACCAGATCGCGTGTGATGGTCTCAAAGTCGATGTCGCCTTCCCCTGTGGGGGCCCAGCGTCCATCGGCGTACATGTCTTTGTAGTGTACCAGGTTGATCAGCGACCGGTAGGTGCGCATAATGGCCACGGGGTCCATCCCACCTTTGGCAATGTGTCCTACATCCGGGCAGTAGCCTATCACACTGGAATCCAGGCCATTGAGCAGGATTTCGTAGTCTTCCTCTGTGCGAAAAACCGAACCTGCAGGCGAGTTGGGGTGATAGGAACACACAATGCCTTTGTCTGCTGCTCTTCTGGCGATGGCATTCACGCAACTGAGCAAATTTTGCTGGCGTTCCCGAAGGTGGGAGCGGTCTTTTCCGGGCATTTGTACCGGCAGTAAAATGGTATGGGGAAAATGTGCCAGAAAGCGGATCCACTGATCGGCCCGCTGGCGCTCTTCAGGGGTTTCTTCTGGGTGGCGCCAGTCCTCCACAAAGCAGAGCACTGCCAGCTCCAGGCCGTACTGCTGCAGGGCCTCCTTCATCCTGATGGGGTCTTCCAGGTGGTGCATAAAGCTGGTTTCGGGCTCTATGCCCGCAAATCCTGCCTGCTGGCACACCTGCATGATGTGCTCCAGCCTGCCTTTGTATTGCTCTCCCGGCATTTGCCAGGTGTAGGTTTCACAGCCGATTTTGATCTTGCTCATGTGGATTGAAGCTGGGTTAATGGATTAATGTTTCAATAAAAATTCGGTGGTAATCCGGTTGAAGCGTTCCAGGTCCTCCCAATGGTGCACATGCCCGCCTGTGGGAAAACGAACGAGCTCTGAGCCGGGGATTTTCTCGTGCAACAAATCGGAGAAGGCAGGGGGCGTAAAAATATCCATCATGCCAATGGTAATGAGGGTGGGCACGCTTATCTGGTGGAGGCGGTCCACGCTGTCGTGCAGTATGCAGGCATCCAACTGGCCTTCAAAGCCCTGCTG
>RFHT01000343.1 GCA_003696835.1 Bacteroidota bacterium | reverse complement strand
GGCCGGGGGATGGTTGACAAAAACAAAGTTTCATGCATGCTCAATGAAGGCACTATTTGGGGTATTCCCCCTTTTTTGCAGCAGGTATATGCTGAATGGATACCGAATTTCAATTTATCCTGGATTTTGTATTAAATAAAATAGCTGTTTTTCTGAAAAAATCAGCTTCCTGTCTCAGAAAAGTTAGTAAGAGGCTTCTGGCTTCTGTAAACAGGGAAATATTATTCTTATCAGAGAAATGTCTCAGACTATCCCGAACTCACGTTTTCTACGGGACGCTATAAAATCATGCCCGCTGCCACGGTTTCATTGGTAAACTCGTCTATGAGGATCAGGCTGCCAGTGACGCGGTTTCGCTCGTAGGGATCGTACATGAGGGGCCGGCTGGTGCGTAAGTGTACGCGGCCGATGTCGTTCAGGCCCATGTTTTTGTCGCCCTCCACGCGGTGGAGGGTGTTAACATCCACTTTGTAACGCACGTCTTTGATCACACAGCGGGCATCCAGGGTGGTGTGCCGCAGTTTGTATTTTCCACGCGGGATGAGGGGTTTTTCATTCATCCAGCAAAGCATGACCTCTATGTCCTGGCCTACTGAAGGCTGGTTGTTGGGTTTGGCAATCATATCGCCCCGGCTGAGGTCGAGCTCGTCTTCCAGGGTAATGGTTACCGACATAGGAGCAAAAGCCTCCTGCAGGGGCCCGTCGTAGGTATCGATGGATTTGATGCGGCTGGTAAAGCCCGAAGGCAGCAACGTCACCTCGTCGCCGGGCTTGAACACCCCGCCGACCACACGACCGGCGTAGCCACGGTAGTCGCGGTATTGCTCCGACTGTGGCCTGATGACGTACTGCACGGGAAAGCGACTGTCCACGTGGTTGTGGTCATCGCCCACGTGTACGGTCTCCAATGTGTAGAGCAAGGGACTGCCCTCGTACCAGGGCATATTTTCCGAGCGCCTCACCACATTGTCGCCTTTGAGGGCGCTGATGGGAATGTAGCGAATGTCGGGGACGCGCAACTTGGAAGAAAACTGCTCAAATTCCTCTCGAATTTTCACAAACACCTCCTCCGAATAGTCCACCAGGTCCATTTTGTTGACACACACGATGAGGTGTTTGATTTGCAACAAAGAAGCAATAAACGCATGACGCCGGCTTTGTTCCACCATGCCGTTGCGCGCGTCTATGAGCACAATGGCCAGGTTCACGGTGGAGGCTCCCGTGATCATGTTGCGGGTGTACTGTATGTGGCCGGGCGTATCGGCCAGGATAAACTTGCGCCTGGGCGTGGCAAAGTAGCGGTAGGCCACATCAATGGTGATGCCCTGCTCCCGCTCTGCCCGCAAGCCGTCGGTCAGCAGGGCCAGGTCCAGGTAATCATCGCCCCGCTCGCGGCTGGTCCGCTCTATGGCTTCCAGTTGATCCTCAAAAATCGATTTGGTGTCGTACAACAACCGGCCTATGAGGGTGCTCTTTCCGTCATCTACACTTCCCGCCGTCGAAAATCTCAGTAAATCCATTGCTTACAATTCTTTTTTGTGAGGCAGCCTGCGAGTAAGGCTGTGTGTAGTCCCGGCCACTGCATGGCGCCGGATGAGGGGAGCTGCCATGTGTTAAATATGATTAAAAATATCCTTGTTTTTTGCGGTCTTCCATGGCGCTGTCGGAGCGTTTGTCGTCGGCGCGGCCGCCCCTTTCGGTAATGCGGCTGGCTGCTACTTCAGCAATGACCTCATCTATGGTTTTGGCATTGGACAAAAAGGCACCTGTGCAGGTAGCATCCCCTATGGTGCGAAAGCGCACCGTATGCTCCTCGTACTGCTCGCCCTCCAGCAGGGTGTTGAAGGGGGTGTCGGCCAGCCACACTCCCCCGCGATTGACCACCCTGCGCTTATGGGCAAAATACAGGCTGGGCAAGGGCACATTTTCCTCTTTGAGGTACATCCATACATCCATTTCGGTCCAATTGCTGAGCGGAAAAACCCGGAAGTTCTCCCCTGCATGCTTGAAGCCATTGAAAAGGTCCCATAACTCCGGGCGCTGGTTTTTGGGTTCCCATTGCCCAAACTCATCGCGGTGTGAAAAGAAGCGCTCCTTGGCACGCGCCTTTTCTTCATCGCGGCGGGCACCGCCCAGGCAGGCATCAAACTGATACTGCTCAATGGCATCCAGCAGGGTGATGCTCTGTATGCCGTTGCGGCTGGGGTTGGGGCCTTTTTCCTCTACGGCTTTACCCTCATCTATGGTTTGCTGCACCGAGGCCACGATCAGCCGCGCCTGCATGCGCGCAATAAACTCATCGCGAAAGCGCAGCGTCTCGGGAAAGTTGTGCCCCGTGTCCACATGCATAAAAGGAAAAGGAATCTTGGCCGGAAAAAAGGCCTTGCGTGCCAGGTAGGCAAGGGTAATGGAATCTTTACCTCCAGAAAACAGCAAAACCGGCCGCTCAAACTGGGCAGCCGCTTCCCGTATCACAAAAATCGCTTCGGATTCCAGTTGTTTTAAATGACTTAATCTATAGTCCATATCGCACCATTGAGGCGCAAATTAGGGCCTTAAATTTTAGATTTACAAATTGTGCCCATTATTTAAAGCGAAAAATCTACTATTCAGAAATAATGATATAATAATGAACTAATGAATTGTAAATGAGGCGCTTGCGAAATATGCAGGCGCCTCATTTATTTCATCACCGGGGATCAACGCACCAGGGTTACGTTGCCGGTGTAGGCTTTTTCTCCAATTTTAATCATGTAAAAATACACCCCCTCACCTGCGGGATTTCCGGAGGGTGCCTGGCCATCCCAGCCATTGGCGGGGTTGCCGTTTTCTTCAAACATTTGCTTGCCCCAGCGGTCAAATACTTCCATGCGGAAGGGCTCTTTGCCGGTATAGCGCACCAGGAAGTGGTCGTTAATCCCGTCCTGGTTGGGACTGAATACATTGGGAATAAACAAGTCGGGGGCAAAAATGTTGTAGGTGCCCAGGGCAAGGGTATCGCGACAGCCGCCTTCATCGGTAATGATGAGGGTGACGGTGTAGCTGCCTGGCTGGTGATACACATGGCGTGGGTTCGCTTCTTCGGAGGTCTCTCCATCTCCAAAGTCCCACACATAGCCGGTGGCATTTACCGACTCATTGAGGAAATCCACGGCAGCCCGGGGCAGTACCTGGCTGCTGTTCACAGGGGGCGTGGAGCTGAAAGCGGCCACTCCTTTGGGAAATACCTGTACCTCAAAAGGCTGCGAGCTGGCTGTACATCCCCCTTCCCCCGTGGCAGTAAGTACCACCTGGTAGGTACCAGGAGTTTCAAATACATGCACCGGATTGGGCTCGGTGCTGAGCGGAGAGCCGTCGCCAAAGTTCCAGCTGTAGCTAAGGGCGTTTTGGGTCAGCTCAGTAAACATGATCTCCATAGGCGCACACGCCAACCCGCCCGACGAGCTAAACTGGGCCACCGGAGTGGGGTTGACCACCACCTGTATGGAGTCCAGGGCACGACAGCCGCCCTCCTCTATTTGCACGTAATAAGTGGTGGTCTCGGCCGGGCTAGCCACGGGATTGGGACTGGAGGGGTTGTCCAGGTGGTCGGCGGGGAACCAGTTGAACAGGGCACCGCCACTACCACCGCTTGCGCTCAGTTGTACCACATCGCCCGAACAAATTTCGCCTTTGTCCACACTCACACTGGTTTCTATGGTGTTAAACACATCCAGCTTTACCTGGTCGGAGGTGGAGCACCTGCCATAAGTAACAGTCAGGGTATAAAGCTGCGTTTCAGCCGGGCTGGCTTTGGGGTTGGGAATACCGGGGTTGCTGAGGCCGGTAGCAGGGCTCCAGTTGTACACGGGCTCGCCCGGCGGCAGCAGGCCGCCGAAAAAGGTATGACTTCCCCTGAGTTCTACCGAGTCTTCGCGGCAAATGAAGAGGTGGTCGCCGGCTTCAGCCTTAGGCGTGGGCAGCACCTCTATTCTCACGGGGTAGGGTTCGTTCTTACAGCCGAAGTTGGAGGTGGCCACCAGCAGATAGGTGGTGGTGGTGTCGGGGCTGGCGGTGGGTGTAGGAGAAAAGGGGTCGCTCAGGCCGGTGGCAGGCGTCCAACGATAGGTATAGCGTTCGCCGGGATCGCCACTGGCCTGTCCGTTGAGCACCACTTCTTCCACGGCACATATTTCGAAGTCGGTGCCCGGATTCACTTCCGGCAGGGCCTTCACCACCACGCGCACAGAGTCGGGGGTACCTGAGCAGCCGTTAGAAGTAGCAGTAAGGTAGTAAGTGGTGGTTTGGGTGGGAAATGCCAGGGGCCGCTGAGAAGTGGGGTTGTCCAGGCTGGCAGCAGGACTCCACTCGTAGGTGTAGTCGGGGCCTGCCCCGGAGGCAAAGCCCGCCAGTTGCACCGAGTCTCCCACACAAATAATACGCTCGTCGCCGGCCTCGGCCCGGGGACGTTCCGATACGTTGACCACCACGGTGCTGGCCGTGTCCAGGTTGGTGGTAGAGCTGGAGCATCCATTGGCCCCGCGTACCACTACGGTATAAATGGTGGTAGTAGTAGGAGCAGCCACCGGGTTGGGGATGTTGGGATCGCTGAGGCCGTCGGCCGGCAACCATTCAAAGGTATAAGGCCCCGGCGCCTCCTCGCTGTTTTCTATAACGGCTTCGAGCTGTACCGAGCCCCCCGCTTCGCATATAGACACATCAGGGCCTACATTTACCCGGGGCAGGGCATCCACGCCTACCCGTATGGAGTCAAACTCGCTGGTACAGCCAAATTTGTCAGTGATTTGCACATAAAAGGTAGTAGAACCCGTGGGGTTTACCACCGGGTTTTTTGCGTTGGGGTTGCTAAAGCCACAATTGGGATCATCGGTGCAGCCCCAGTTGTAGTAGTAGGGGCCGGTGCCGCCTATGGCGTTCACGTTGAGTTGTATGCCGCCGCTTCCTTCACAGAAGGAAATATCTGGCCCCACATCCGAGCCAAAGTCGGTATCTACTTTGATGAATACCGTATCTTTACTTTGCTCAAAGGGCGGGCAGGTGCGGGCATCAATGCCAGTAATGATGAGGCGATAGAGGCTGCCGCCATTGGAGCAATCCGACTGAAAACACACCTGGCCCACGATGCTGTCGTTGCGCCGCTGCACATCCACTGTGCCCAGGCCGATGTCTGTTCCACCAAAATCCTGAAACTCAAAGGTGTAATCCAGACTGGTATTGGGCGTGCGGTCGGCTACAAAAAAGTCGTAACACAGGCCTTCGCCAATAAAAATGCGGATGGTATCGCCATTGTGGTTGGTTCCGCTGAGGTCGCTACCCACAATGGGTGGAGCAGTTTGGGGAACGCGTATGCTCACATAAACGGTGTCCACCACTTCGAGGAAGTTGTTGCACTCGCCATTGTCGCGGGCTTTGAGCAAAAGGGGTATCACCTGCCCCTCTACCTCGCAGGTAGGCGTCCAGCATACCTGCCCCTGAATGGGATTGGTGCCCAGGGGGGTAAAGGTGGCCTGCCCATTGGCAAAAACCGGACTCAGGGGCTCCACCGTGAGGGTATCAAAGGCGTTTGCATCATTAAAGACCACATCGTAGCAGAGTTGTTCTTCGGCAAACACAAACACCGTGTCATTTCTCGCATCCAGCCCACTGAGGTTATGGGTTACGGTAGGAGGGTCATTGGGGGGCGCACTAACCGAAATATAAACCGTACTGAGCACATCGCGCTGACTGGAGCACATCCCATTGTCATTGGCAGCCACCGAAAGGGGCACCACCTGGTTGGCAAAGTCGCAGTCGGGCGTCCAGCATATTTCGCCTGTGAGGGGATTGGTACCGGTGACGGAAAATGAAGGCGGATTGGGGCCGTTGAACACCTCCCCTATGTTGATGGCCTGCAACTCGTCCTGCAGGTTGGGGTCGGTTACGGTAAAGGTATAGCAAAGCCCCTCGTTGGCTGTCACAAAAATGGTGTCGTTGCGGGTGAGCAGGTTGCCAAAGTTATTGACAATCTCCGGGGGGTCATTGGGCGGCACATTGATGCGCACGTACACCGTATCCTGCACCCTTCGGCTGGCATTGCACAGGCCGGCATCTTCCCCGGCTACCACCAGAGGGATTAGCTGGTTTTCGTACTCACAGCCGGGTTCCCAGCAAATTTGCCCCTGCACGGGGTTGGAGCCGGGGTTGGAAAGGCTCAACTGCGGCCCGTTGGGGTCGCTAAACAGCGGGCTTACACCCACTACCTGCAACTGATCACCTGCATTGGGGTCCTGCACCGTAAAGTTGTAGCAGAATGCCGACATGGCATCCACGATAATGGTATCCTCCACCACGGTATTGCCTGAGAGGTCCGTCAATATGAGCGGCGGGTCATTGGGGGGTACTTCTATACGCACAAATACGGTGCTTTCCACCGGCCCGGATATGGCACAGCCCCCCAGGTCGGCTGCGGCAAAGGTGAGCTCCACCACCTCGCCTTCCAGGTCGCAGTCGGGTGTCCAGCATATTTCACCCCGCACGGGGTTGGTGCCCGATACGGTAAAAGTAGGAGGATTGGGGCCGTCAAACACCTCACTGACCGTGTAGCTGTTGATGCGGTCGCCGGAGTTGGCGTCGGTAATGTCAAAGGAATAACAAAAATTGCTCATGGCGCTCACCACAATGGTGTCCTGGTCGAAGGTGAGTCCGCTGTAGTCGGGCTGAATGACCGGAGGCAGGTTGGGAGGCGCCTCTATGCTGACGTAAACCGTGTCAAACACATCCGAAATATTGGGGCAGTCGCCTATGTCCTTGGCACCAATGATGAGGGGCACCACCTGGCCGTCATAAGCACAGGAGGGCTGCCAGCAAATTTGGCCCTGAATGGGGTTGGTGCCCGCCCAGGAGAAGGTAGCAGCAGGAGGGATAAAGGTTCCCTGCCCAAAAGCAGCACTCACCGTATAGGCCGTGAGTACGTCCATCTGGTTGACATCCCTTACATTAATGTCGTAGCAGAAGTCGGTCATGGCCTCCACAAAAATGGTGTCGTTGCGGTGGTTGACCTGCGACAAGTCGTGCGAAATCAGGGGCGGCTCGCCCTGCGGGCGGCAGTTGAGCACATGTATCTGGAAGTCGCGTCGGTTTTCGCTCAAAAGTTCTCCGTTTCGCCATTCAAATACCGAAATAGAAAAGACAAAAATCCCCGCCCTGTCTGGCACCACGCTGATAAAACCCGTTGACGGGTCTATATTGAAATTGCCCGACCCAAAGGGATCGCGAAAATTGAAGCCATTGCGGAATGCCACGTGCTGATAGGGCGGTGGGCCCATGGGGTTGTTGAATGCATCGGTAACGGGGGCAGGCCCTCCCTGGTTGGGGTTGCCTACGCCCTGGCCCCGCGTATTGAGCCCGGTGTAGGGGTTGGTGATTTCATAGGAAAGGGAGTCGCCATCGGGGTCAGTGGCCGAATGGTCGAAGAAAAAAGGTTCGTCCACACACAAAAAGATGGGAGGCGTTTGGTCAAACTGGGGCATGGTATTACAGGCAGCATCGCGGGGGTCGGGCACATGCGCCAGAAAGGTAATGCCTTCGCCCAGGGGGTTGGCCAGGTTGTCGATGGCTGCATTTCGGCAGCACCTGGCCCAGGCCAGGTCGTAGCCGCCCGACAAGTCGGGCAGTTGTATCACCGTTTGATAAATGCCCTCTTCTACACAAATGGGTGGCGTAGTGGCCACACAGGCATCGAGGTTTTCCGGCTCGATCTGAGGCGTCATGGGAGGCCGGGGAATGTTGATGTGCTGAACCGCCTGCCCCGTAGCAGAAGAAAACACGAAAATGGTGATTACATCGTCATAAGGTGCCTGCCCGGCCAGGCAGTCCCGGTACATCTTCAGGGTGAGGCGGTACTGCCGGTTGGCAGGGCTGATACATTCATAATACAATTCTGCACCTACAATATGGGTGGCATTCAGGGGCAATATGCTGCACAAATGAATACCTACAATCGCAAAAACGGTGATAAGTCGCTTCATTACACGCGGTTTTTCCTGTTTTGAGAAGGGGCTGGTTTTGATTGCTGTGTAAGTTAAATTTTCGTTTACAAGTTAACCAATCTTTGGATAATATGTTGTTACAACAAGACGAATTTCAAAAATTGAATGCTGCATCTACCAAAATCCAGCGCCAATGTACTTATTTTTGGTTTGACTGAAGGTAAGTTAAGCAGCATTTTGAAGCTTAAGATACACAAAATCTATAAGAGATAACGCAGTTTTCGAAACAGAGGCTGGTTATCATTTCAGATAATATTGTACTTTTGTTGCATCATGAGCGAGACCCTCAAAGCGATACAAACCCCTATTGCCGAAGAGCTTGTCCATTTCGACAAGTACTTTAAGTCTGCAATGAAGAGCGACGTAGCCTTGCTCGACAGAATTACGCGCTACCTGCTCAAACGCAAGGGAAAACAGCTGCGGCCCATGCTGGTGCTCTTCAGCGCCGACATCTGCGGCGGCATCACTCCCTCCACCTACCGGGGGGCCGCCCTGGTAGAACTGCTGCATACGGCCACCCTCATCCACGACGATGTGGTGGACGATGCCGATGAACGCAGGGGAATTTTCTCCATCAATGCCCTGTGGAAAAATAAAATTGCCGTGCTGGTGGGCGACTTTCTGCTCTCACGAGGTATGCTCATGGCCCTGGAGCACGACGACTACCAACTGCTCAAAATCGTATCGCGGGCCGTCAAGCTCATGAGTGAGGGAGAACTGCTCCAAATGGACAAAGCCCGCAAACTCAACATAGACGAAGCCGTTTACCTGGACATTATCCGGCAAAAAACCGCTTCGCTTTTTGTTTCCTGCTGCGAAACCGGCGCCACTAGTGCTACCGACGACCCCCAAAAAATCCAGTGGATGCGCACCTTTGGCGAAAAACTGGGCATCGCTTTCCAGATCAAAGACGACCTCTTTGATTACGGGCAGGAAGACGTGGGCAAGCCCCGGGCCATTGACATTAAAGAAAAAAAGCTCACTCTTCCCCTCATCCATATCCTCAACAAGGCCAGCTGGGCAGAGCGCCGCAAGCTCATCAACATTGTCAAAAACCACAACACCGACCGCAAAAAGGTGCAATACCTCATCGACTACGTGTATGCCCACGGCGGCATAGACTACTCTACCCAGGTCATGTATGCCTACCTCAGGGAGGCCGAAGAAGTGCTCAATAACTTTGAAGATTCTCCCAGCAAAACCGCGCTACTGGAACTGATGCAGTATGCAGTAAAGCGGAAGAAGTAGCAGGAAGCCATGCATAAGCCCGTAGATTTTTCTCCGAAAGCACTGGCTGAATGGTATGCCGGCGAGCTACTCGGCAGGGTACTGCCCTTCTGGATGGCCCATTCGCCCGATCTCGAATGGGGGGGGTATTTTAGTTGCCTCGACCAGCAGGGAAAAGTATATGACACGGACAAATTTGTATGGCTGCAGGCCCGGCAGGTGTGGACCTTCTCCATGCTTTACAACCGGCTGGACGCTCGCAAAGAATGGCTGCAGATGGCCCGTCTGGGAGCAGATTTTTTGCGCAGCCATGCCATGGATGCGCAGGGCGACTTCTATTTTGCACTTGACCGGCAGGGAAGGCCCCTGGTGCAGCCTTATAATATTTTTGCCAACTGCTTCGCTGCACTGGCTTTTCACGAGTATGCCCTGGCCAGCGGAGAGGAAGGGTACCTCAGCCTGGCCCGCCAAACCTTCAACAGGATATGGGCGAGGAAGGACCACCCCAAAGGGCCATACGAAAAATCTACCGGCCAACGCCCCCTCAAAGGTTTTGCCCTGCCCATGATCCTGGCCAACCTCATGCTGGAAATGGGGGATCTGCTGCCTGCACAGCAAACACGCTCCGTAGTAGCCCACTGCATACGGGAGGTCATGGAGGTGTTTTACGATGCGGATTCGGGCCTGATCCACGAGTATGTACTGCCCAATGGCCAGTGGCCCGACACCTTTAAAGGGCGCCTCATTAACCCGGGTCATGGCATTGAAGCCTTATGGTTTATCATGGACCTGGCCTGGACGCAAAACGATCAGCAACTGCTCAGGCTGGCGGTACAACGCAGCCTGGACCTGCTAAGATATGGCTGGGACCCTACCTACGGAGGCATTTTTTACTTCCTGGATGCCAAAGGAGCTCCTCCTGAACAGTTGGAATGGGACCAAAAACTATGGTGGGTGCATCTCGAAACCCTGGTGGCCCTGGCCAAGGCATACCGCTACACCCGGCGGCCAGAGGTATGGGCTGCCTATCAGCAGGTGCATCTATATACCTGGCAGCACTTCCCCGATGCCCAAGATGGCGAGTGGTGGGGCTACCTCAATCGCCGGGGGGAAGTGTTGCTCCCCCTCAAAGGCGGAAAATGGAAAGGGTGCTACCACCTGCCCAGGGCCTTGTTTGAATGCTGGAAGGTGTTCGAAGCATTGGCACGTGAATCTTCAACCAGGCCGGCATAGGCAGGATGAATTTTACTGGATATTCCCTCCCACCGGCAGGCCGCTGGGCACCGATTCGGGCACGCTTCTATCCACACTTTCGTCGTTGAGGGTATTGAGGAAGGAAATAATGGGCGCCATTTTGCTTACATCCAGTTCAATGGCATCTACCAGGGGGTCGAGCTGATCTCTGCTGAGGTTGGGATTTCGCATTTTTCCTCCGGCTATATCTTCGTAAAATTCCAGCACCCGCTGCAGGGTGTTCAGGCTGCCGTTGTGCATGTAGGGCGCTGTAAAACGCAGGTTGCGCAGCGTAGGGGTACGGAATGCATAACTGCTGTCGGGGCCCATGTCGGGCTGCTCCAGCAGGGGGTTTTCAGGCACGCCCAATACGTGCAGTTGATAGTCGGAAAACATAGGCCCGTTGTGGCAATTGCCACAACCCGACTCTATAAACTGCTTAAACCCCTCTTTCTCTGAAAGCGAAATGGCCGATTTATCGCCCCGCATGTAGCGGTCGAATCGGGAATTGGGAGCGATGAGGCTGCGCTGGTATGCCGCGAGGGCCTTTGCCAGGTGCTCTTCCCGAATGGCCGGGTGGCTGCCAAAAGCTGCTTCAAACAATTGGAGATAAGCCGGAATGCTGTTGAGACGGCTCACCACTTCGGGAATGATCTCCGCCTGGCTGTATCGACGGCCGCGCATCTCTTCGAGGGCTTTGATGGGCTCCAGGGCCTGCTTTTCCAGACTTTTTACCCGTACATCCCAAAACATAGGCGCTTCCTCAGGCTCGTAGCGCTTTAGCCAGTCTATGCCATTATAGGCCGCATTTACCACGGTGGGAGCATTCCTTTTTACGATGGGAATATCGTTGGGCTGCCGGAAGTGTCGGCTACTGCCCAGGCCTTTTCCATTCACCCCTACAGAGAGTTCCAGGTTTTCGGCAAAGCCAAAGGCCGGATGATGGCAGCTGGCACAGGCTACATCCCGGTTACCAGACAAGATGGGGTCAAAAAACAGCAGTTTGCCCAGCTTGATCTTTTCGGGGGTAAGCGGATTGTCACGGGGAGATTTCACCTCCTGAGGCAGGGCCCCAAAATGTGCCAGGGAGTCGATGAGCAGCTTGTTTTTGGCACGGCGGCTCAGCTTTTTGGAGGATTGAGCAGGCTGCTCGCAGGCCGGCAGATACAGCAGCAGTCCCCCCACGACTGCTGCCGCCAGCAGGTAGCGGGTCCAGTTCATCACAAAATGGGTTTGGTGTTGCTGTTGCGGTAATAGGCAATTTTATGCATAAACATTTCCGCCATTCTACGGGCGCGCCACCTGGCTTCTTCGGCTTTTTCTCCTTCGAAGTGTGTATCCAGGGTTTCTTCAAACAGGCTCAGCCAGCGCGCAAAATGCTGCTCCTCTACCGGAAGCTTGGCGTGCGGCAAAAACGGGCTGCCGAAATAGGTGTGCTCGCCCAGCAAAACAGTTTGCCAAAAGCGGTACATCTTGGGCAAATGTTCATCCCATTTGTCCCCAATCACGCTGTTGAAAATGTCGGCCAGCAACTCATCCTGCCGTACCCGGGCATAAAAACTGTTTACCAGCAGCTTTACATCTTCGAGGTCTTCAATCTTTCGCTTCATTTGTGCCATTTTTTTCTATACATGTTACCTGCGTAAATACGTAAGCCCCACTTCCAGGCCCGTGAGCAGTTCATCCAAGCTGGTTTGCTCCAACATGTTGCGAAGATCCCGGCGAACCTCTACAAACTTGTCGTGCAGCGGGCAGGGATACCGGGCATCGCATTGCTCCAGTCCCAGGCCACAGCCCTCGTACAGCTTGTCTCCGTCAATGGCATAAACAATTTCGCTGAGCCGTATCTGCGCTATCCGATCCCCGGGAATGGAAAAGCCCCCTCCGGGCCCCCTGAGCGATTCCACCAGCCCGCTCCTTACGAGCTGCTGGAGAATCTTGGCCGTAAAGGCCTCCGGGGAGTTGATCTCCGCAGCAATGGACTTCAGACTTACCCTGCGTCCCTGCAGGGACTGAAGGGCAATGAAAATGGCCGCTCTGATGCCGTATTCACAAGCTTTGGAAAACATAGGACTGTAGCTTGGGCGCAAGATAGGAAGATGATTAATTTCGGACAAAAATATCCGAAATTAATTTAGCGGCTTGGCTTAGCCTGCCTGCAAATGCCCTGCCTTCCACTCCCGGGCCGCAAAATCTGCGGCCCGTGCCGTCAGGGCCATGTACGTAAGTGAGGGGTTTTGCACCCCCGTGCTGGTCATACAGGCCCCATCTGTCACAAACACATTGGGGCAGTTGTGCAGTTGGTTCCACTTGTTGAGCAAAGAGGTTTGGGGATTCTGGCCCATGCGCACCCCGCCCATGACGTGTATGTCCAGGCCGGGCGCCTGCCTGCTGTCGTGCCGCTGTATGTGCACACAGCCCGCTGCCGCCAGCATGTTTTCGCCCTGAGTCAAAAAATCTTCCAGCAATTTTTCGTCGTTCTCATCGTAGCCCACCGAAGCGATGAGCTGTGGAATGCCCCAGTTGTCGGTGAGGGTAGGGCTCAGCCTGAAGTGGTTGGCTGCCTTGGGGATGGTTTCGCCCTGCATCATCATGTACACCGACCAGGGCCCTGGCTGTGAGATTTGAGTTTTAAAGTTTGCCCCAGCTGCTCGCCCTCCACCTGGCGGTTCCAGGAGGTACGCGTAGCGGTGTAAAAGCTCATATATCCGCCAAAAAACGCCTGGTCGTGCCGGTACACATTGCGAAAATTGGGCAGCATCACCGCCGTAGGTCGCCGGCCGTAATAATAGTGCTGCAGGTAGCCGGGCATGGTGGCCGTGAGGGAACCGCGGTAATTGTGGAAGGCTATATGGGTACCCAGCAGGCCGTTGTCATTTCCCAGGCCATTGGGGAAGCGCTCAGAGCGGGAGTTGAGCAAGATGAGGTTGGTATTTTCGGTGGCAGCATTGACAAAAATAATGGAAGCATAGTAATGGCGCACCTCTTTGGTGAGGCGGTCGATCACTTTGACCCCGGCAGCCCGTTGGGTTTGCGCATCATAAAGAATGGAGTGCACCACCGAGTCGGGCTGCAGGCTGAGTAAGCCCGTCCTGGCTGCTGCCGGCAAGGTAGCGGCATTGGAGCTAAAATAGGCGCCATAGGGGCAGCCCCGGTAGCAGAGGTTTCTCGCCTGGCAGCGGGCGCGCCCCTGGGCCAGGTGTTCCTCCCGGGGCTGGGTGAGGTGGGCACATCGGCCAATGACCACATGCCGGTCCTCATAGCGGTTCATGATGGCCTTTGCCATGGCTTTTTCCACCACATTCATTTCCCAGGGAGGCAAAAACTCTCCATCGGGCAGGGTTTCCAGCCCGTCGGCATTGCCGCTGATGCCGGCAAAACGCTCCACATGCGCATACCAGTGGGCCAGGTCCTCATAGCCGATTGGCCAGGCGACGGCGTAGCCATCCCGGTGGGGGTTTTCAAACTCAAAGCGGCTCCAGCGCTGTGTTTGCCGGGCCCAGATGAGCGATTTCCCCCCCACCTGGTAGCCGCGTATCCAGTCAAAGGGTTTTTCCTGCTGGTAGGGATGTTCTTCATCTTTGACGAAAAAATGGGCCGTGGCCTCATCAAAGGCATAGCAGCGGGAAACCACGGGGTTTTTTTGGCGCATTTCCCGGGGCAGATGCCCCCGGTGGGGCAGGTCCCAGGGGTTGCTCAGGGCGGTGGGGTAGTCCTTTACGTGCTGCACCTGCCGCCCACGCTCAAGCACCAGGGTTTTCAGGCCTTTTTGGCACAGCTCTTTGGCTGCCCAGCCGCCACTGATACCCGAGCCGATGACGATGGCGTCGAAGGTATTGGCGCTGTTTTTTTCTGTTTGGGGGTCTGATGGCATATAGAGGGGATGAATCAACATGCATACTTCAACGGCTGGGGCATCAACCCAGCGCCCAGGCCTTGTCGCCTGGTTTCCAGGGGTAGTCGCCCTGGTATTTGCCAGGAACGGGCACATACCTCAGGGCCTGGGTGGCTCCCTCACGGGAAGTGAAGTAGCCCAGCAGCACCAGGTTTTTCAACAGGCCGAAATAGTGCGGCTCCTGGCTCTGGCGGGCCTGCTGGTCGATGGCTGCCAGCCAGTGGTATTTTTCTTCGGCTGTAAAATCTATAAAGGCCCTGCCCTGCTGGTTTTGGCAGGCCTGCTGAAAGGCCAGCAGCCCCTGCCGCAGCAATTGCTGCTGGGCAGGTGTGCAGCAGTCAGCGGTGTATTTATCTATAAAATGGGCGATTTTGACGGCTTTGGCGCCGGGCGAATCTGGCGTTTCGGGCAAAATGCTTTCTCCCATCTCGTTGAGCAAGTCGATTTCTGCTTCGGAAAAAAATACGGGCTTATAGTGCTCCCATTTGCAGGAGGTG
>RFHT01000342.1 GCA_003696835.1 Bacteroidota bacterium | reverse complement strand
TGCTGCCCAATACGCCCGATTCCCTCAAGCTGTTTTATACAGCCGGGCAAATGGAATGGGCTGACTACTTTGAGGCCAACATCTACCACGAGCTCTTAAACGACGACATCTACAGCGTGGATATTAAGCTGTACAATAAATACCTGGCCGACAAGCCCCATAGTACCCACCTTTCGCTGGAATCGGCTCCCCGCCTGGGGGTGTATGTCGGCTGGAAGATCGTATCGGCCTATATGGAGCGCCATCCCGAAGTGAGCCTGGCCGAACTGATTGAGCGCACAGACTATGAGGCCATATTTCGCGATGCGAAATACAAGCCCTGAGGTCTTTTTATCAGCAGAAACCTCAGGAAGGAGCTGGCGGGTTGGGCGTCTCCTGGGGCTGAACGGCCAGGGTAGCAGCTTCTTTTTTGAGGTGGCCGTATATGAAAGGAGCAAACATCAGGCCCACAAACGTTTGGGGGTAATTGGGCATATCGGCTATGCCGATGTCGTCACTGGGTTGTTGGCCTTTGGGCAGGTGAAAGGTGCCAAATAATATATCCCAAAAAATGACGTCGCCCCCGTAATTGGAGTTGAATAGTGGATAAACAATTTAGAAAAAAAAAATCACCTCCTTACCTTTGAGCCTTACTCAACGAAAACGATTTCATGTCCAAGTATTCCATCAAACGCAGCAAGGCGCTGTACGAGCAAGCCCGGGGCGTAATACCCGGAGGGGTAAATTCGCCCGTAAGGGCATTCAAAAGTGTGGGGGGAGACCCCATTTTTTTCAAACGGGCAGCGGGTGCCTTCATGTATGATGAAGATGACAATGCCTACATAGACCTGATCAATTCCTGGGGCCCCATGATACTGGGGCATGGCCATGCGGCCGTGCAGCAGGCCGTACAGGCAGCTAGCCAGCATGGCTTCAGCTTTGGCACCCCCACCGAAATAGAGATAGAAATGGCCCGGTTGGTCGTAGAGGCCGTACCCTCTATGGACATGGTGCGCATGGTCAACTCCGGTACAGAGGCCACCATGAGTGCCGTACGTGTGGCCAGGGGTTATACCGGGCGCGACAAACTCATCAAGTTTGCCGGCTGTTATCACGGCCACGGCGATAGTTTTTTGATCGCCGCAGGTAGCGGCGCCATGACCTTTGGCGTACCCAACAGCCCGGGAGTTACCCAGGGTACTGCCCGGGATACCCTCATTGCCCCTTTCAACGACCTGCAAGCCGTAAAAGAGCTGGTAGCGGCCAATGAGGGAGAAGTAGCAGCCATCATCCTGGAGCCAGTAACGGGCAATATGGGCGTGGTGCGCCCTTTGCCGGGTTTTCTCGAAGGGCTGCGCCAGCTATGCGACGAAGCGGGCATTGTGCTCATCTTTGATGAAGTGATGACGGGCTTTCGCCTGGCCTGGGGCGGGGCTCAGGAGCTGCTGGGCGTGCAGCCCGATATGACCTGCCTGGGCAAAATCATAGGTGGTGGCATGCCGGTGGGGGCCTATGGGGGCAAGCGCGAAATTATGGAGTACGTTTCTCCCCAGGGCCCGGTTTACCAGGCAGGTACGCTTTCGGGCAACCCCATCGCCATGCATGCAGGCTTTGCTACCCTCAGCCAACTCAAAGCCGAGCCGGGCATCTATGAGCGCCTCGAAGCCACTACCCGCCAGCTGACAGCGGGCATAGCGGCCATTTGTACCGAAAACGGCATCCCCCACAGCATCGGACAGCTGGGCTCCATGTTTACCCTCTTCTTTCGCCAGGAGCAGGTGCTGAACTTTGAGCACGCCAGCGACTGTGATACCAATGCCTTTGCCACCTTTTTTAAACGCATGCTCAGGCAGGGCGTCTATTTGCCCCCCAGCCAGTTTGAGGCCGTCTTTATTTCTGCAGCCATAGGCCCCAACGAAACTGATCGCATTCTGCAGGCATGCCGCCATGCCCTGGACGGCGGCCTGTAACCCGTAGCTGTGTACAGGCGTATGTATATACATCGCAAACATCAGCGTAGGTTTTTGTTATATTACTTTCGGTAGATCCCACCTTGATTGGCATTGAGGTGGGATATTTTTTTAATGTGTGTTTAAATTTTATTTTGTTTTTGGGAAGATGTTTCTATAAGTCATTTATTTTTTTGAATATTTACCAAACTCTTAATATATTCCAGTCCTGTTTTATCAGTTTAATCTTTATATTAATGATTGTCACAATTGTTTATATCCAAATTAAGGAGCCATATATTCCTGATTTTATAGATGCTACTTTGTTTAATCACCGGCATTCGGTAGAGGAGTACGGGAATTTGCGTTTTGATTTTTTGCAGGATGCCGATGATCCCACCAAGTTTGTGCTGTACGAAGCTTACGAATCCCCAAGGGCTGCAGCTGACCACAAACTCACTGCCCACTACAAAACCTGGTGCAAGCTGGTAGATCCGTGGATGGCCGTGCCACGCAAAGGGGTAAAGTATGAGGTGGTGGCGCCACTTAGCCCCGACAAATGGTAACTTCCTTTCAGTTTGCTCCCTGCCCGAAGCTGTATGTGGGTGCGGGTAGCTTTGACGGCCTGCCTGCCCATATTCAGTCGCTGGGCGCAAAAGCCCTGCTGGTAACGGGCCGTTCGAGCCTGGAGGCCTCCCCTTTTTGGTCGTACCTGCAGCAGGGCCTGGACCAGCGGGGAATACCTTATGCTCACTGGCGCATAGAGGGAGAGCCTTCGCCGGGGCAGGTGGACGACTGTGTGCAAAGCCACAGGCAGGCCGGTATAGAAGTGGTAGTAGCCATAGGTGGAGGCAGTGTGCTGGATGGGGGTAAGGCCATTTCGGCCATGCTCATGGAGCAGGGTGGGGTAAAGCAATACCTGGAAGGGGTAGGGAGCAGGCAGCCTTCGGGCCGCAAAGTGCCCTTTATAGCCGTACCTACCACTGCCGGTACCGGCAGTGAAGCCACCAAAAACGCCGTTTTGTCGGAACCTGGCCCCCAGGGCTATAAAAAATCCCTGCGGCACGAGCGCTTCGTGCCGGACATGGCCGTGGTGGACCCCCGCCTCACCCTCAGCTGCCCGCCGCACATTACGGCTGCCAGTGGCATGGATGCTTTTACCCAACTGCTGGAGGCCTACCTCTCTACGGCTGCCAGCCCCCTCACCGATGCCCTGGCCCTGGAAGGCCTGGCCGCTATCCGGAAGGGCCTGCCGGAGGCTTTTGAGCAGGGCCACTCCACCGAAGCGCGCAGCCAGATGGCTTATGCAGCCCTGCTTTCGGGTTTGTGCCTGGCCAATGCCGGCCTGGGGCTGGTGCACGGCTTTGCCTCCAGCGTGGGAGGGCGGCACCACATCCCACATGGCGCCCTGTGTGCACGTCTCATGGGGCCGGTAAACCGCATCACCCTCAGGGCCATTTTCCGTTCCCAACAAGACCAGCAGGCCCTGCACAAATATGCACAGGCAGGCAGGCTGTTTACCCAAAAAGAAAAGCAAAGCCCCGCTTATTATGCCACCTTCCTCATTGAACTCATAGAGGCCTGGACAGCAGCATTTCACCTGCCCTCATTGTCAGATTACCACATAAATTCACAACATTTTCCCGAAATAATCGATCATACCTCCCACAAAAACCACCCTGTGAGCCTCAGCCGGGCCGAACTGCTGGAAATCCTCCAGGCCTGCCTCTGAAACCGGCAGGTAACGCACAGGCCCAAATCGTTTTTGCTATTTTATGCGGGCAGTGTATTATGCATTGTACATGAAGTCGAAATGCATGAGCGGTCAAAATTGTCATCCCAACCGGATACATTTTTGTGCTGCATTTCGTTTTTAACGTACAAGCCTTTTGCAAATTAATACACATACTATCATGACCCGTACTTCTTATATTTATACCGATTCCTTTGCCGGACAATACGAAGATCAAACCGAAAAATATGGCGCCCTGGTACTGGAAAAAAACTATCCCTGGTACCTGGCTACGGCCCTGGCGCTGGTTTGCCACCTGTTTGGTCTCATGGTGGTGCTGCCCCTGCTGTTTTAGGCTACGGCCTAGCGAAAATTGAGCAGGGCGGCACTTTGGGGTAGAAATTTGAGTCCTTTTTCTACGTATGTTTTTGCTTTAGCCGGCATGCCGGCCTGGCGGTAATGCTGTGCCGCAGCCAGGTAGGCCTGTTCCAGTTGGGGTTCGTTGAGCATGCTGCCCTCTGCGGCCTGGTAGGTCTTTTCAAACTCAGCCAGCAGGCTGGCGCCCAGGGCAGGCCTGCCCTGCCGGAAATGCGCAGTGGCCTCCTCCAACTGGCAGTTGAGCAGGATGTTCATCAGGTCCGTGCGTTGGTGCAAGAAGGGAAAACTATCGAGCTGGTCCTGAATAAACAGCAGGCGGTCGGTGCAGGAGGTCAGGGTGGCCAGGTAGGCACCCGTGTAGTGAGCAAGGCGAGTTTTGAAGTCTTCCTGCCACAGGCTGCTGTCCACCTGTTTGAGCCAGGCAATGGCAGCGGGATATTGCCCTGCCTGGGCTTCCTTCTGGGCCTTTTCCTGATAATATACCAGCCCCAGTTGTTTGTGCAGCTGGCTGTCGGCTAGCTGAGTAGTGAGGGCCTGAAAAAGCTGGTCGTAATAGGCTGTGCTGTCTTTTTTGTGCAGATAGGTTCTGCCCATGCTCACAAAAGCCTGCAACACCAGCTGCTGCATTTCCTCTCCGGGCAGGAGCTGATAGGCCGAGATGAGGTTTTGCACCTCCTCCCAATTTCCGAAAGTGGCCGCCTGCAAGGCCTGTACGCGGGCCAGGTACAGGCGGTACTTGACCGCATAGGAAGGCCGGAATAAAAAGGCCTTTTCCAACTGCCATGCGGCCTGGACGGGCTTTCGCCTGCGCATGTACATCATGCCCGACTGCAAATAGAGCATGCCCAGCAGCTCGTGAAAAAACAGGTCTTCCATGGGCAGGTAGTATTTGTAAAACAACTCATCAAACTTGCTGCTTTGCACCTTTTCCTGCTTCAGCACTCCAGCTTTCACCAAAAAACTGAGATAGTGCAGCTGAGCCTGGGAGTTGACCCCTGCTTGCAAAAATTCCCCTCCTTCCTCAATTTCTATGGGCCCTCCATACTGGCCGAAGGGGTCGGCTACCACCAGGGCCTGTATGGCGTCGGCCCAGATCTGATAGGGAATGCCGTAGTGGTCGAAGACAAGGGCATATAACCCACAGGCGGTGAAGTTGGAATAAAGACCTTGTGTAAAGGCTTCCAGGGGAGTAGCCGCCGGGTGGTAGCTGTTGAGAAATCGTTTTCTCATGAGCCTGCGTATGAGGCTGATCTGCTGCCGCAGGGACTTTTCGCCTATTTTTTTGGCTTCCAGCTCTGTATAAAAGCTCGCCATTCGGGCGCGGGCCATCTTGGCCAGTGAGTCGGTGGCCTTTTCATCTATGGCCAGCAGAAAGCCCAGCCTGTCGAGGGAGGTAGTATCGGCCCATTTTTTATAAATATCTGATTCATAGATACTTACATATTTCAAGGCCGGCTCATAGCCCAGGGCTGTAAAGGCTTTTTTGAGTTGGGCCAAGGACTGTGCCTGAAGCTGGGTCAGGCCCAGAGCGGCAAACGTGCAGATAATCAGCAGGTACTTCATAGCAGATGGAATGAATTTATGCAGGAAGTGTAAAAAAAATTGCACCCATTTTAACAATTATTTAAAAAAAGTTTTATATTTGTGCCGTAAGATACGAAAGACTAAAGCCTAAAATAAGTGTTTGACGCGAAGGCGACATTCAAATCGATGTTTAGCCATTAAATTACGAGTGAATAGCTTATGTACACTTATTTTTAGGTATATTTAAGGATATAGGTTAAGTGTGTTTTCATGATTGTGCAAAGTAGGAACAGCCGCCCGGTTGTTCCTATTTGGTTTTGGACCTCCCTGCCCGCTTTTTCCTTTAAAAAAAATGGACTATTTTGCTGAAAGCCCTGAGCTGCCCGCAAGGGTAGTGATTCGTTCTTTACCGGAAAAATCCCTCAATCATTTAACTCCAAACCATGCACAAAGCCAAACTGTTTTTCCTTTTTGGGGCGCTTGCCCTTATGCTGCCCGTTGCCTGCCAGCAGTCTGCTCCGCCTGCTGCTGAGGAGGGCATTGACGACTACCCCATACGGCCGGTGGCCTTCACCCAGGTGCACATTCGCGACGGGTTTTGGGCACCCCGCCTGGAAATCAACCGCAGGGTAACCATTCCCTATACCTTTCAGAAAAGTGAAGAAACGGGCCGCATACGTAACTTTGCCGTTGCGGGCGGCCTGGAAGAAGGGGCTTTTGAAGGCATTTATTTCAATGACTCGGATGTGTTTAAAATCATCGAAGGGGCCAGCTACTCCCTGCAGGTACATCCCGACCCCCAGCTGAAGGCTTACCTCGATACCCTCATTACTAAAATTGCCGCCGCTCAGGAGGAGGATGGCTACCTCTATACCAACCGCACCATAGACCCCTCCCGTGCCGCCGACAGCGGGGGGGTACAGCGTTGGACCAACCTGGGCGTGTATCACGAGCTGTACAATGTAGGACATTTGTACGAGGCGGCAGTGGCCCACTACCAGGCTACGGGCGAGCGCAGCCTGCTAGAGGTGGCCCTGAAAAATGCCGACCTGGTATGCAGCGTATTTGGGCCGGGGAAAAACATGGGTGTGCCCGGCCACCAGGAAATCGAAATCGGACTGGTGAAGCTCTACCGCGTAACGGGCGAGCAAAAGTACCTGGACATGGCCAAATTTTTCGTGGACCAGCGCGGTAATGCTCAGGGGCACGAGCTGTACGGCACTTACGCCCAGGACCATCTGCCCCTGGCCCAGCAGCAGCAGGCCGTAGGCCATGCCGTGCGGGCCTCTTATTACTATGCCGGTGCCACTGATGTGGCTGCCCTTACTGGTACTTCTGCTTACGATGAGGCCCTGGAAAAAATATGGCAGGACATCGTACACCAGAAAATATACCTCACCGGTGGCATAGGCGCCGAGCGCCAGCACGAGGGCTTCGGGCCCGACTACGAGCTGCCCAATGCCACTGCCTACACGGAGACCTGCGCCGCCATTGCCCTCATGCTGTGGAACCACCGGCTGTTTTTGCGCACAGGGGAGGTGAAGTACATGGATGTATTTGAGCGCACTTTGTACAACGGCTTTTTGGCAGGGGTATCTTTTGAAGGTAATACCTTCTTCTATCCCAACCCCCTGCAGACCGATGGGGTGGACAAGTTCAACCAGGGAGTATGCGGGCGTTCGCCCTGGTTTGACTGCTCCTGTTGTCCGGTTAATGTGGTGCGCATACTCCCATCTCTGCCGGGCTATATGTATGCGAGCAGGGGCAAGGAGGTATTCGTCAACCTCTACATCGGCAGTGAAGCCGAAATTCCTCTGGAGAATGCGCATTTGCAGCTGAGCCAGCGTACCCGTTATCCCTGGGAGGGGCGGGTGGAGCTAGCGGTGGGCAATGAACAGCCCGTGGAGGCGGCCCTGCGGCTGCGCGTGCCCGGCTGGGCTCGCAATGAAGCCATGCCCGGCGGTCTTTATACTTACGTGGACGGGCTGCAACCCGGCCTGCGCATTACGCTCAACGGCCAGCAGCTACAGGCGGATGTTTCCTCCGGATACCTACAGCTGGAGACCCGGCCCTGGAAAGCGGGCGACCTCATTGTATTGGAATTTGATATGCCCGTGAGGAAGGTGAAATGCGACGAACGGGTACTGGCCAACCGGGGCAAAATGGCCCTCGAACGGGGGCCGCTGGTGTATTGTGCCGAGCAGGCCGACAACCGCAAAGGGGTGCTCAACCTGCAGTTGGACGAAGAGGCAGACTTCCGCTATGCTTTTGACCCGCAGCTACTGGGCGGGCTGGGAAAAATTGAAGGAAAGGCAGTACTTGATGGGGAAGAACTGCCCTTTACGGCCATTCCCTATTATGCCTGGGCCCACAGGCAAATGGGGGAGATGTCGGTGTGGCTGGCGGTGAAGTAGAGGGGGAACGGGATGCAGGATGCAGGTCACAGGATGCAGGATGCAGGTGACAGGTCACAGGATGCAGGTGACAGGTGACAGGTCACAGGATGCAGGTCACAGGTCGAAGATGCCATTAAGGTACTGGAGCGAAGCGGAAGTCCCACAAGGGGATGACAGGTTGCCGGTTGCCGGTAGCAGGTCAACATTAATCAGGGATTGCCACTTGCATCTTGTATTACCTTAAAGGCATCTCCGCTGCGCTACGACTTGCATCCTGCATCTTGCATCCTGCCACTTGCATCCTGAATCTTGCATCCTGCCACTTGCCCCTTGCCTCCTCACAGCCCAAACTCAGCCGTGACGAAAATGCCGAACTTAACCACGCCGGGATGGTGCAGGTGGGTAAGGCGCCAGAGGGCATCTACGCGTGCAAAGGTGAAGATGTTGGTGACGCCCAGGCTGCCTTCAACAAAGGGTTTGTTGAGGCCATACATGTTTTCGGGCAGCAGCAGTTGGGTGGCGCTTTGGGGGTTGAGCCTGCCAATGGCGGCCTTGGCCGATACCACTTCCCGCCATTTGAGTTTGCGCAGCAAGGGGATGCGGTTGAAAAGCAGTCCCTGGGGATACCAGCTCACAGCGGCGCTGGCGTATTCATCGCTCACAAACTCAAAGAAGTTCATGCTGTTGAAGGCCAGCTCGTCGTAAAAGAAGGTTTCGTTGCCGTTGTGGATTTCCAGCAGGGGGTAGGGGAGGGCGCCCCATATTTTTCCGCCCTCCAGACGGGTTTTGAGTTCACCCAAAATGCCCATGCGGAAGGTCTGGCGCACGCCCAGGCCCAGCTTGTGGTAGTCGTACTGGCTGCCCAGCACCCCGCTTACCCCTTTGGTGTAAATGGCGTCAAAAATGGGGGAATAGCTGCCCAGGCTCACCCGGGTGAATTCGTGCTCCAGGAAGCTTTCCTTGATGCCCCAGTGCAGGTGCAGGCTGAGTTCAGTGGTGGACAGGCTGGCTACGGGCACGATGGACCCATCCTGATTTTTGTGCTGATAGAAGAGGTTGCCACGCGGGCTGAGGCGTTTGTGGGTGAGCTGCAGCCGGTGGGAGAAGCCCGGCAGCCATTCGCGTTCATATTCCAGCTTTACCTCATCGATCATGTTCATCTTGTCCAGGGGGTTACGGCTAAACAAGGTGTTGAGCACGTTGTCCTGCCGCAGTACGGCCGAGCTGCTGCGGCCCAGTTGTTCTACATCGTGGCGGTAAGCCAGGGTGAACATCTGGCGGGGTTGTTTGCTGAGAAAATGCCGCAGCGTGCCTCCGTACTTCCATTCCCTGTCGAGGGTGCCATAGGCCACGTAGCCTTCCAACTGGCTGGTTTTGCTAAACTGCTGGTTGGTACGTGCTCCAAAACGGAAGCGGTGTTCCTCCACAGGATTGTAGCTGTAGAGGCTGAAAAAGGGCCCCCATTCGATGGGCCCGGTTTTGACATAGCCGCGGGCCAGGGTTTTGAGCAAGCGAAAAAATGGGGTGTTTTTTACCGAATCCACCATCACATATACCGACTCCTCTCTGGGGCTAAGGGCTTCGTGGCGCATTTCCTCCCAGTAGGCCGCCGTTCTGCTCATGGCTTCCGGTGCGATGGTTTGGCGAAATTTCACGGCATAAAACTCATTCGGGCGGGGGCGGTTGATTACAAAATTCCGGTAGCTGGCAAGGCGTTTGCCATGAAAAGGCTGGTTCTTGGCCAGGTGGGGCACGGGCACCTCCCCATCCACGTACATTTCTTCCCGGCCCAGCATCCAGGCATGTTCTTCCACCAGCTCCAGCACCTGCACCAGCCTGATGCCGGTGATGTAGTTGATGTTGGCGTCGCCGGCTATACGCATATCAAACTCCTTTACCCCGTAGGTGGCTTTGTCTATCCACATACTGCCTATGAAGGTGGGTTCCTGCTTGCGTTTGGGCCGGAACTCGATTTCGTAACACCAGCGGCTGTCCACCCAGGCACTGTCGATGAGGGTATAGCGGTAAAAGCCCAGGCCATGATCGGAAATGGGGCTCACAAACTGCCTGCCCAGCAACTCCAGGCGGTTGTCGTAAATATTGGTGAAATGGTGCATATCGCCCATCCACTGGGAAATGCTGGCATTTTCCACGCCCGAAATCTGGGTGGCTTTGATATTTTCGCGCCGGGCTTTGGGCTTTTTGCGGTAATAGATGTCGGAGAGGGATTCTACCATCATCATGGGCAGGTAGTCTTCTCCTTCCACCGTGTCCACATAGTCCATGATGAAGTCGAAGGCGCCCAGCAGCATTTGCTTTTTGAATTGTTCGTCCACCCCTTTCATACCAAATTCAGTTTTGGTGTAAGCTTCGTACTGGTAGGCATCGAGCTGGTCGCGGTCGTTTTGCTTTTTGTGGGCCCAAACCTTTCGCAGTATGGCATGGGCGGGGTTTTCGGTATCTTCAGGTACGATCACGACCTCTTCCAGGGTATAATCGTGTGGTTGCAGGGCCACCTCTATGCGCTGGGAGGTACCTGGCTGTATGGCTACGGTCAGGGGCAGGTAGCCAATAGAAGTGAAGCGCAGGCTGTCGGGCATCTTGGTCGTACTCAGCTGAAAATAGCCGCTGCTGTCGGTGAGGGTACCGGCCGTGGTGCCATGAAGGATCACCTTTACAAAAGCCAGGGGCTGGTGAGTGGATGCATCGGTTACTACCCCTTCTACCCGGGTAAGCTGAGCCTTTAGAGGCAGGTACCCCAGCAGAATGAGCAGGTTGAGCAGAAGCAGGCTGCGACAATAAAGTGGAAAATTTTTCACCAGCAATACATACAAATAAAAAAAACTAACATCAAAACCGTTGAGCGATGGGCATAGTCCAGGTTTGTGTGCATTCATTATCTTATACCAACGTAAATTCGCCCAAAAAGGTATGCGCCTCTTTTGCACACATACGTAAGACTTCCGGCCTTGTTGAAGTGCATGAAAATTTTTTGAGGAAAAGCTTTTCCATGGACCGATGGTGTAGAAAATACACTATAAAATTTTACATTGTGGCCCCGCTGTGTATATTTGCCGCCATGCATCTTAGGCCTGGACTATGAAACTGAAATTCACCATTGCTTACCGCACCCGTTGGGGGCAGAACTTATACGTATGTGGCAACCTGCCGGAACTGGGGGGATGGGCCCTTGAGGCGGCACCGGCCATGTATCCGGTGCAGGAGGGAGTATGGGAACTGGAAGTGGAAGTGCCGACGCCCACAGAGGACGAAATTGCCTACAAGTATGTGTTGAAGGATGAGGATAATGATGCAGTTTTTTGGGAATGGGGGGAGAACCGCCTGCTGGAGGTTCCCTCGCCTGTGCCTGCGGTGATGGATATGCGCGACCAGTGGCGTCCATGGGGACAGCAGGAAAGCACCTGGTTTAGCCATGCCTTTACCAAGGTGCTGCAGGGCCCCTCTGCCACGCCAGCTATGCCTGCCTATCCGCAGGCAGGCACCCTGCACCGTTTTCAGGTGTATGCGCCCCTGGTGGGAAAACATCACTGCCTGTGCCTGCTGGGCAATACCGAAGCGCTGGGAAACTGGGACCCGGAAAAGGCCGTGCTGCTCAATGGAGATACTTACCCACTGTGGAAAACCGATGTGCTGCTCGACGGCCAGCGCACGGGTCCGGTGGCCTACAAGTATGCCTTGTACGAGCTCAAAAAACGCCGGTTGCTGGCCTGGGAAGCTGGTGAGAACCGCCAACTGCTGCCTGCTTCCAATGCCCGCCAAAAGCGGCTGGTCATTCACACCGACAACTTGTTCAGATACGAGCAAAAGTGGCGCGGAAGCGGGGTAGCCATACCGGTGTTTTCGCTCAGAAGCCACCACAGCTGGGGCGTGGGCGAGTTTCAGGATATCAAGCTCATGGTGGACTGGGCCAGGAAAAGCTGCCAGAAGCTCATCCAAATATTGCCCATCAACGATACCACGGCCACCCACACCTGGGTAGATTCTTATCCCTATGCGGCCATTTCGGTTATTGCCCTGCACCCGCTCTACCTCAACCCTACGGCCATTTGCCGCCATTATGGCATAGAGCTGCCCGAAAAGTTTGAGCAAAAACGCCTGGAGTTGAACCAGCTGGAGCAGGTGGATTATGAAGCGGTGATGAAGCTGAAGTCCAGGGTATTTAAATGGCTGTACGATGAGGTAAAAACTGTCTGGCAGCAGGAGGAAGCCTACCAGCGTTTCTTTGAATCGAACCAGGACTGGCTGCGGGATTATGCGGCATTTTCCTGCCTGCGCGACCGCTATGGTACGCCTGACTTCAGTCAATGGGGGGAGTTTCGGCAATATGATGCAGATGGCATACGGGTGTTTTGTCAGCCTGAGCAACCCCATTATGATGATGTGGCCATACACTATTTTATTCAATACCATTTACACCTGCAGTTGGCCGATGCTAAGCGCTATGCCACCGAAAAGAGGGTGGTACTCAAAGGCGACATTCCCATTGGCATTTATCGCTACAGCGTGGATGCCTGGGTGGCTCCGCAGCTCTACAATATGCAGGCCCAGGCGGGTGCTCCGCCAGACGATTTTGCCGCCAGTGGCCAAAACTGGGGTTTTCCCACCTACAACTGGGAGGAAATGGCCCGCGACGACTATCAGTGGTGGCGCAAGCGGCTACAAAAGATGGCCGAATACTTTGATGCTTATCGCATCGACCACATACTGGGGTTCTTTCGTATATGGGAAATTCCTCTGGATGCAGTGGAGGGCTTGCTGGGCCACTTCAATCCCTGCCTGCCTTTTTATCCCGACGAGCTGGCCTACAGGGGAATAGAATTTGACGAAATACGCATGGCGTGGCCCTACATACGGGAGCACATGTTACAAGCCCTGTTTGGCGAGCTGGCCGGGCAAGTAAAAAAGCAGTTTCTGGAAGAGCCCTGGCCGGGCCATTTCTGTCTGAAGGCATGTTGTGACAGCCAGCGCAAGGTACAGCAATACCTCAGTCAGTGTGAGGAGCTGAGCGAAGAAAAGCGCGAGCGGCTGCAGCAGGGCTTATTCCGGCTGGTGGGGGAGCAGCTCTTTTTGCCCGACCCCACCCACCAGGGGGGATTCAACCCCCGCATCGCCATGCAGCATACCTACTCATTTCAGGACTTGCCCCAGGAGACCCAGGGGCGGCTCAATGCCCTGTACGACGATTACTTTTACCACCGGCATGAGGCCTTCTGGCGGGAGCAGGCCATGAAAAAGTTGCCGCCTATTGTGTACTCCACGCCTATGCTGGTATGTGGCGAAGATCTGGGCATGGTGCCGGCCTGTGTGCCCGAAGTGATGGAGGAGCTGTGCATTTTGAGCCTGCGCATACAGCGCATGCCGCATCAGGGAGAGTTTGGGCTGCCCTGGCAGGCCCCCTATTTGTCGGTGGTGAGCCCTTCTTCTCACGATATGTCCACCCTGAGGGGCTGGTGGGAGGAAGACCGGGGCAGAAGCCAGCGTTTTTTCAACCAGGTGTTGGGCTTTGAGGGCGGTGCGCCCTACTTTATGGAGCCCTGGGTGGTAGAGGCTGTCATTCGCCAGCATCTTTCAGCCCCGGCTATGTGGGCCATTTTCCCCATTCAGGACCTGTTGGGCATGGACGGGGAGTTGCGTTGGGAAAAAACCCATGCCGAGCGCATCAATGTGCCGGCCAACCCCCGGCACTACTGGCGCTACCGCATGCACCTCTACCTGGAGGAACTGCTGGAAGCTGAGGACTTTAACCGCAAGCTGGGCCAGCTGGTGCGGGATTATGGGCGTGGAAATTAGGGAACAGCATTATTTTTCCACATAATCCGGATTGGGTTTCATCATTTGACGTTTACGGTCTGGCGCCACTGGGGGGCATATTGCGCAGCTCTTCCCCTTTTTCGGGCTCTGAAGCGGCCAGGTCGTGCTGCTCTCCCAGGGTTTTTTTGAGGTTAACGTGAGTTCGGGATAGTCTAAGGCATTTTTCTAATAAGCATCGTATTTCCCTGTTTACAGAAGTCAGAAGCCTCTTACTAACTTTTCTGAGACAGGAAGCTGATTTCTTCAGAAAAACAGCTATTTTATTTAATACAAAATCCAGGATAAATTGAAATTCGGTACCCATTCAGCATATACCTGCTGCAAAAAAGGGGGAATACCCCAAATAGTGCCTTCATTGAGCATGCATGAAACTTTGTTTTTGTCAACCATCCCCCGGCC
>RFHT01000341.1 GCA_003696835.1 Bacteroidota bacterium | reverse complement strand
GGCCAGGGCGGAGTTTTCCACCACCTGCAGGCCGGCCCATCCGGTGAGGTTGCCAGTTTGTTGGATGTGTACCGTTCCGAGGTTGTCGGCTTCAGCCGAGGAAGTTACTACGCCGGTAAGGGTCACTTCCTTGTTGATGTAGGCCGAATTTCCGTCGGGGTAAGGGGTAAACTGCACATCGAAGATCTGGGGCCCGTTGTCGCGGGGCACAAAGAAACGGGGCACACCGGCATTGCCTCCTGCGGGCACATCGGGCAGGCATGCCGTAAGGGTGTCATTGTCGGTGGCACAAATGTAGTACTTCACAAAATTGCCGTCGCTGTAAGCCGTATTGGGGATGGCTGCCGTCCAGGTATCACCTCCCTGGCTGGTCATGGGCACAGCCTGGTAGGTCACCTCGCCTATGCCTACGGCATAAAAGAGGGTGGCAGAAACCACCGTGCCGTCGGCATCGGTGATGCTGGCCGAGATGTTGGCGTCTTCGCTACTGGTGGGCACCAGGGGGTTGCGGCTGTCGCCTGCAATTTGAGGAGGCGACAGTTCGCCAAGTACGTAGTCTTCCGCCCGGAAGGGAAACATTTCATATCCCCGACCACCCTGGCCGGTGCAACCATTTTCGGAGTGGGCTATTACTCCCCGTATGGTATCATACTTGGTGCCTACGGAAGGAGGCGTAAAGGTGCCGTTGGGCGGGAGGCGCTGGGCCAGAAAACGGTCGGAAATGTTCATGGTGTTGCCATCGGCATCCTGCACATTGAAGCTCACGCGGGTGTTGTTGGAGAAAAAATCCACGGAACTGACCGTCACATTTACAATTTCCACATATACCCCTTCGTACTGCTCGCCGGTTTCCAGTATGTTGGTGCGGTTGGCATCGTTGAGCTCGCCCACGCCTACGGGGGTCCATCGTACAGCTTTACCTGCATCCAGCAGTTCTACGCCATCGGGCAGGGGATCCAGCTGAGTTTCCCCCCGGAAACGGCCTACTACGCCGGTAATCTTCACGGAGTCGCCTGGCTGGAGGTCGAGGATGTCGGTGGGGGTAGTGGGGTCGCTGCCCGAGAAGCGCACATCGATGCCGGACCAGGGGCCAGTGCCGTCCTGTATCCATATTTGGCGGCCACCGGCCGACTGAGCCAGGCCACCAGCCATAACCACTACGCCTGTGGTGGTGACGGTATCGCCAAAGAAAGAGGCAGTATCGTTGCAGGCCAGCAGGTTGGCCTGAGATACCATCTGGATATCAGAAATTTTCACCATGGGAGGGCCGCTAGGCGTACTTACATCCAGGCCCATAGCGGCAGCCATGTGCAGGGCCAGGTAGGTAGCCACGGTGTCCACGTATTTTTTGGACAATACCGGGTCGTTGGGGTTGCCGAGGTTTTCGCGGCAAATTTCCACACTGGCCGGTGTGGTTTGGGTGGCAGCCCAGGCAGCGGCATACCAGTTTTCGTCGTACCAGCTCCAGGGGTCGTTGTTGTTGCCGTAGCTGTCGGGGTCCACGCCGGCGGTGGGGTCGCACTGTACCTGTCCTTCGCGGCGGGGGGTGTTGAGCACCAGCATACCGTGTAGGCCACCGCTGCGGGCCATGGATATCTGCACAATGGGGTTACTCTGGTCCACCTGCATAAAGACGTCGTTGTTGCCCAGTGCATTTTGCTGCGCCACAATGGTATCGGCCCAGGCACCGTCGGCAAAGAGGATGTCGCCGGTAGAAGTGGGAGCCACGTCGCGTATGCCCGGGCTGTTCCAGTCGGCTATATTTTGCACGCCCACCACGGGGGGATCGCCGGGCTCAATCCAGGAGAAGTCACCCAGGCCGCCCTGCAGGGTGAAGGCCATGCTGATGTCGGAGCTGTAGCCTACGTGGTTGGCCACGCTGTACACACCCGCTTTGGTGCCGTAAATGTTGCCCCATACCAGGGTGTCGAGTATGAGGGTAGGGGGGTTGTTGGCAAAATCGAGGAACTTGGGCAGGGCCGCATCGGCCAGGTCGTCGAGAAAGGCCACGTTCATGGCGGCAAAGCCTGCGGCATCCTCACCGCCCACGGCAAATTTATCGGGGTCTATGCGCCAGGGGTTGCCGTCTTCGGCAGCCGTCTTCCTGAAAAAGCGCACGCAAGTGCGCAGGTCCTGGGTGGCCCGCACACTGGCTTCGAGTATGCCGCGGGTTCTTTCCAGTGCATCGGGGTGAACGGGGTTCCAGCCTATGCGGTGTTGCATGGATACGGCCACATAGCCCCTTTTGGCCATAGAGCGGCAAAAAGCCACCAGGGCGCTGTCGGTTTTGTCGCCATAAGGCGTGAGGTTGAGTACGGGAGGGAGAAAATCGCCCGCATGGGTAATGATGAATACTGGCCGGGCCGAAGCTGTATCGCCCACGGGCTCATATACATCCATGACCAGGGGTACTTCCAGTGGCTCCGCCGACACACCGGCAATTACCGGCAGCAAGCTAAAATTGGAACCATAAGCTACATCAGAGGTTACCTGAACATCTGCGAATACCTCATCGAGGTACCTCACTTGTGCGTGTGCGTTCATCAGGCCTGCCAGAAACAGGCCCAGACATAAAAAGCGTAGGGTTGATTTCATACGATTAGGATGGTTTATAAAGTGTAATTAATTCGATTTAAGGAAAAAAGCGATGCGGGGCAACTCTCATTCGGAAGAAACCCAACTTTTAGCTGTTAGTTAATATGGAAAATCCACTCAGCATAAACAAAACGCCCCACCACCGGGGCACCATACAGGCCGTTTTGGCGGCGGTTGAGCAGGTTGGAGCCGGCAATTTTGAGGGTGCCTTTGAGGCGCGGAAAGCCTTTGCCTACCTGCCCACTTACAAAATACTGGGCGGGAATACGCCCCGTAAACTGGGGGGAGCTCACGTATTCGTAGCCTTCGATCCAGCGAAATCCCACGCCCCAGTTCCACAGGCGCGAGCGCCCGATGCGCATGTCATTTGCGCCCAGGCCCACGTTAAATTTGTTTTCAGGGGTATTGTAGGCCGGCACCAGGGGGTCGTCTTCGTCGGAGAGGATGCGGTTCCAGGAGTAGTTGCCCCGGAAGCCCAGCCAGCGGTTGATCTGGTAATTGATGCCAATGGAAAGGCCGGTAGTGGCCGTGATGCTGCGGGCATTGGCTGAAAGCCGAAACACGCGGGGGTTCAGCACAATGGTTTGTTTGGGCACCTGCAGGCCAATTCTGAAGCCGATAAAGTCGCGGTAGCGGCTAAAGTAATAGGTGCTTTTTACGGCCAGACGGTCGTTGAGGAAGGTGCCGGAGTAGCCTAGCTCAACGGTGATGTTTTTTTCCGGTACCAGGGGGTTTTCGTCAAAGCGCACCCAATGGGTAGTATCGAGGGTAGGCGATTCGAAGTAATCTTCAAAAGACTCCAGGGTAACGAGGTTTTTGTAGCCGTTGAGATTGCCCAGCAGGTAGGCATCACCTACGCGAAAGTAGTAGTACTGCTCAATGAGGGTGGGATTGCGCAGGGCCGAGGAAAGGGTAGCCCGCACCGAGTGGTTGGAGGCGAAGCGGTAATTGGCCGAAATGGCCGGGCTCACCAGGTAGTTGTAATTCTTGTTTTTGTCCACCCGCACGGCCCCATTGAGTTTGAGGCGCTCATCCACCAGCCATTTTTCCAGCCCCAGATAAGCGCCATACTCCCAGGTGGAAATGCGCACGCCGGAGGTATCGCTGAAAATGGTGCCCTCAGAGTAGGGGCGGTATGCGCGGTAATTGCCCCCAATCACCACCTCGTCGAAAAATCCCAGCGGGAAGCGGTATTCGGCGTGTACGTGAAAGAGTTTGGAGTGGTCCACATAGCGGGTGCCTCCCTCAGAAATAGGGGTGTGTGTGATGTCGTCAAATACTTCCTCGAATTCCGGGGTGCCGGGAATGAGGCGGTTGGCGTCCTGGGAGGCGCGAGCCTGCTGATGCCATACAGTGAGGGAGTCGTGGTTGGCAGCCAGCACCTTGTTGGCCTGCTCAAAATCAAATACGTAGGTGGGAGGAGAAATGGTGGGAAAGCCCTCCAGGGCCTTGACTTTGGGTACGATATTTCTGAACCAGTAATTGCGGTAGCCCTCCAGCCAGGCCCCGTTGCTGCGCCATCGGTTTTGGAGGATGCTGGCCGCGGTCACAATGTCAAAGGTGTTGCCGGCATTCTCTTCGGTGTGGTAGGCCCTGATGAAAAAGCGGTCTTTATATTTGACTTCAAATTTGTTTTGAATGAGCCACACCCCGTCCAGGCGCAGGCGGTTGTCGAGCTGCATTACCGTGCGGCCCATGCCAAAGTTGCTGGCTGCAATGACCTCCCAGTCCTGTGCCGGGCGGTGGTGAATGGCCACACTGGCCTTGAAGTTGTAGCTGTCGTAGTCCACCAGGTCTTCCTCCCGGTAGCCAGTGCGGTAGTAGCGGCCCAGGCCCGGGTGGCGCGTGGGAATTTGTTCAAACAGGGAGGTATAATCGCCCGAAGGCTCATCGCCGTAAATATTTACGGCATCAAAACCACCGGGATTGTCTTCGTAAATGCTGTCGTTGAGTGCACTTCTGGAAGGCCGGTAGTCATTGGCTTCCCAGTCGCGAATAAGGGCATAGGCGCCGTTGAGTTTGAAGGCCCACTTTTTGTTTTCTCCCTTGCCCAGGGCTTTGGCAAAGCGAAAAGCCACCTCCTTGTAGTTGCGCTCCCCTGCTTTGAGGGCAAGGTCCAGCCCCTGGTGGGTAAAGGGGTTTTTGGAGCGCATGTTAATGACGCCGTTGAAAGCTCCCGGCCCAAAATAGGCACTGCTGGCACCAATGACGAGGTCCACGCCCTCCACATCCAGGTCGGCTATACCTACAAAGTTGCCTACGGGGTAGTTGAGGCCGGGCGAGGCATTGTCAAAGCCATCGATGAGCTGAAGAGAGCGCACGGGCGCACTGCTGTTGAAGCCCCGCGTATTGACCACCTTAAACCCAAAACTCACCGTGAGCAGATCCACTTCCCGCAAATTGGCCAAGGCATCGTAAAAACTGGCTTCGCTGGTATTTTTGATGGCCTCCAGGCTGAGGCTTTCCACCGTTAGGGACAGTTTTTCCTCCAGCTGGGAAGCCGAGCGCTGAGCAGTGATTTCCACCTCCTCCATGTCCAGGGCCGTTTCCGACAGGCTTACCCGGTGGCGCCGGTTGAGGTTTTTTACCGTATAAAGCAGGGTATCGTAGCCCAGATAGGAAATGCGTAGTTCGAATGGTGGATCCTTGCGGGTAGGGATGTTAAATTCGCCCCGGGTATCGGTATAGGTGCCGATGGTGGTGCCTACAATAAGCACCTGAGCACCTACCAGGGGGTCGCCATTGCGGCTGTCTGTTACCTGTCCTTGCAGGTTTTGGGCTTGAACAGGGGATGCCAGGAGCAACACCCCACCTAATAGCAGGCAAATACCGAGTGCCTTTAGCCCCAGGGAGTAGTAGGTTGGATACATTTGTGGTTCTTGTTACTTACATTCGTAGCAAAATATATGCTCTTTTTGTCTATTATCAAAACCTCTGATAGTGAATGATCTGCAAAACCCGCTGCCAGCTGCCTATTCTGCTTCACAATGCAGCAATTGTGTGCATAAAAAGGAAATCCGCAATCAGCGCGGCAGCCGCTTCTGGCTGTGCCTCAAAAGCAGGGAAGTGCCCGCCTGGCCCAAATATCCGCGCCAGCCCGTGAAACAATGCCGGTATGTTGAGGAGGAAAATCCGCTGACATGAAGCGAGTTTCAGCTGTGTTAACATAGTGTAAAAAAAACACTAATTGTCAGGAAGGATTTGGTATTCCACCCCAAACTCCCGTAATTCGGCCCGGACTCAGGAAGATACAGGCAGAGGAAGTACCATTGCTTTTTGGATTTAGCAAATAAAACTCATGAAAAAAATTGGCGTCTTAACATCAGGAGGTGACGCGCCCGGTATGAATGCCGCCATACGGGCAGTGGTGCGCACCAGCATTGCCCACAATCTGGAAGTAGCGGGCATTTACCGTGGCTACCAGGGGTTGATAGATGGTGATATTGTAGAAATGCAGGCCCACTCAGTGAGCAACATCATACAGCGTGGAGGCACCATTTTGAAATCCTCGCGCTGCGAGGCATTTCGCACCGAAGAGGGGCGCAAAAAGGCCTACAAACAGATCAAAAAACACGGCCTGGACGGACTGGTGGTGATAGGGGGCGATGGCACCTTTACGGGGGCGCGTGTATTTTCGAGCGAATACCCATTTCCCATTGTGGGGGTGCCTGGTACCATAGATAACGACCTCTATGGCACCGACTACACCATCGGCTACGACACGGCTCTGAACACAGCTATGGAGGCCGTGGACAAAATCCGCGACACGGCCGACTCTCACAACCGCCTCTTTTTTGTAGAAGTGATGGGGCGGGATGCGGGTTTTATTGCCCTGAACTGTGGCATTGCCGGAGGAGCTGAGGCCGTGCTGGTGCCGGAAAGCCCCACTTACATTGACGACATCATCCAGAAACTAGACGAAGGCTGGAAACGCAAAAAAAGCTCCAGCATCATCATCGTGGCAGAAGGCGACGACCAGGGAGGGGCATTTAAAGTAGCCGAAAAAGTAAATAAAAAGTTTAAGCAGTATAACACCCGGGTGGTGGTGCTGGGGCATATACAACGGGGTGGCTCACCTTCTTGTTTTGACCGGGTGCTGGCCAGCCGGCTGGGAGCTGGGGCAGTTGTAGCCCTGCTGGAAGGCCTTTCCAATGTGATGGTGGGCCTCGTAAACCAGGAGATTGTGCATACTTCCTTTACCAAAGCCACCAAACATCACCAGGAGATAGATAAAAATCTGCTGGACCTGGTGGAAATACTTTCGGTATAAGGCCCAGGCAGGAAGATTGATGGTTCAGGTAGTTTTTGTTTTGAAATAAGTTAATTGTTTAGCTCTCTGCCAGGTAGCGCTGCACCTCTTCTACCGCTATACCGAAAAAGCCGGCAATCTGCTCAGGGGAAATACCCGCTTTGTGCATATTGAGGATGGCCGTTCGCCTCTCTGCCTCGGCTTTGGCCTTTTCCGCCTCGGCCTTGGCTTTTTCCGCCTCAGCTTTGGCCTTTTCCGCTTCGACTTTGGCCCTGGCTTCTGCTTCCGCTTTGGCCCTGGCTTCTGCCTCGGCTTTGGCCCGCTTTGCAGCCCGGGTTTTGGCTACGAGCTGCTTGCGGATCTCTTCCAACTTTTCCCTGGCCAGCTCTTCGGCCTGTTTTACACCCAGTTGGTAGAGGTAGTCTTCTTCTATGTTGATATGGATGGGCATCTTATTAGATATTTCTATGGTCAACTTCTCTAAGTTACGCAATCTCGACAGCAGAATCAACTGCCGGGTAAACTTTTCTATGCCCGAACGACTCCGGCAAATCTGC
>RFHT01000340.1 GCA_003696835.1 Bacteroidota bacterium | reverse complement strand
TCGCCGTCGTTATCGTAGTCGCCCCAGTCGGCCCCTCCGTTGATGCGGCCGGAAAAATTAGAGGGAAAGGCCGTGCTGCTCACATTCTGGAAAGTGGGCATGGGCGGCACAAATACAAAAGATTCCTCGTTGTTCCAGGCAGAGCCTTCAAAGTCGGCATCAATGGCCTGTACGTTCCAGTAATAAGTACCCCCTGCGAGCTCCCGCACCACCCAGTTGGTGCCGTGAGATACATTTCCCAGCTTGACCAGCCTGCGTTTGCCGGAAAACAGGTCGGACATGGGTGAGGCTACGTCTATTTGGAGGGGGGCCGTACCAATGTAGATGTTGTAGCTGAGGCCGTCGGCATCGCCGGCGAAGCCCGGCGGGGGATCCCAGGATAGGTGTACCTCATCGAAAATCTGCACCGCGGTGAGGTTTACCGGTGCAGGAGGAGTGGTGTTAGGGCTGAGGTTGATATTTTCATACAAATGCAGCGCCCGGGCCGTGAGCAGGGTATCAATGCGGCCAACGGTGAGAATGTCCAGCTTTTGGTCACCGTTGTAGTCGCCCCATATTGCCGTAGCTCCCAGGTCTTTGGGGGTGAGCAGGGCAGAGTTGAGCAGGGTTTCAGAAAAGCCCCCCTGCCCGCCTATGCTGGCCGTTTCGTTGTGAAATACCTTGGCCACCATGCCTTTGTCATCCTCCCCCACCAGCAAAATGTCCAGCCAGCCGTCGTTGTCATAGTCGCCCCAGCTGGCCTGCCCTTTCATGATGCCGAAAAAGGGGTCGCCCATATCGTTGAAGTCGCCCCCACCATTGTTGTGATATACTTTGGTGATGGTGTCGAGCTGATACACCCCGGTGAGCAGCAGGTCCAGCAGACCGTCATTGTCGTAGTCGCCCCAGTCGAGGCTGCCCTCCTGCACAAAGGTGAAGGGAAAAGTAGGGGGGTCGAAGCCTCCCTGGCCGTTGTTGTGGTAGAGGCCGGTAAAGGGGTCGATGATGGAAACACCCGGCTGAGCTTTCTGCGAAAGTCCCTGTATGACCAGGTCGATGTGGCCGTCATTGTCGTAGTCGCCAAAGGCCACATCGCCAAACTCCACATCCTCCAGCAAGCTGGATATGGCCGTTTCTTCCACAAAAATGCCATTGTTATTTTGGTACAGCTTGGTGCTTTCTCCTGCCAGGGCGTCGCCCGTAATGAGCAGGTCCAGGTCGCCGTCGTTGTCGTAGTCGGCCCATTCGGCGGCGGCACCCAGCACATCGGTAAAGGTGCTGGAAGCGGTGGAGTTGAGGGTAAAACTGGACCCTCCATTGTTGGTGTAGAGGTTGGAAATGGGTGCACCTGACTGAGTTTGACCACACAGCAGCACATCCAGGAAGCCGTCGTTGTTGTAGTCGCCCAGAGCGACGGCGGCTTTCCATACGTTCACAAAGAGGTTGGTTTCAGGGGTAAATACCCCTCCGTTGTTGCGGTATAGGATGGTTTGGGGATTGCCCAGCGACACTTCCCCTGCCACGATGAGGTCCATATCCCCGTCGTTGTCGATGTCGCCCCAGCTGGCGGCGCTCTCAATCACGGCCTGGTGGGAGGGAAAGGCTGTGAGGGTAACGTCCACAAAGTCCTGGCCCCACGCATTGCCTGCCATCATCATGCAGGCAGCAAGCAAGGGCCATTTTGAGCATTCAGTACGCAAGTAGGTAAAGGTGGCAAAAATACGCATAAGCGTCTGAATAAATGTTGGGAGCATGATTATCCTGGTATTAGGGTAAGTGGTGAAACAAGGCTGTAAGTGCTATGCTGATCAATTGTGCCCCGGAACTGGGAAGTCATCGGGCAATGGGATACGGGTGGGCTTGGGACCGGGGTTTCTGATTAAGTAATAAACGCCTACCCCACTGGCCGCCACAAAAGGCAGCAGCTGTGCCCAGAATGGAATTTTCCGGCGAATGACAAACTCACTGCTGAACTCATCTATATGGGTTTTATCCGTTCCTACTATGCGTATGCGGTAGCCTTTGCCTACCTTGAGCTTGGGAGAAATGTGCCACAGCACCTTGTCTTCATCGGCTACGGTGTCTATAACGGCCACAAACTCATCGTTGCGGTAGAGCTCCAGTACCAGGGAGTCGTTGTGACTGCCGCCTCCGTACCATTTGAGGAAATAACTGCCGCCCCGGTTGAATTTGGAGCCCTCGGCAGGACGGGTAATGACAAAGACGGGCGTGGCCCGCACCTCAAAAGAGAGGGAGCCGCGAAAGCGTTCAAACTCTTCTTTTACATTCCACTGTATGTAATTCTCTCCCGCCTGTACTTCGCCCACATCTCCTTCTACTTTGGTGAGTTTGACGGTGTCGGTCTGGTTGATGATGGCATAGAGCTCTACTACATATAGCCGCCCTGCCATCTGCTCATTGTCGGTGAGGGTATAAAAAATGGTGACGTATTCGCCATCAATGCGCGTGGAAACGTCCGTAACCTCTTGCGCAGGAAGCAGACTTGAAGTAAAGAAAAGGATTAGCAGTACAAGAAAACAAGGCTTCATACATGTACAGTTTATCTGTGGTGCAAAAGGTCTTTGCCAGCTCAGCAACGCGTCTCAGGCTCATCTTCAAGTGCGTTACTGTTTCCATGTTCATGTACAACCATCAAATTCCTGCTTTGGGGGCGATAAAAGGGGTTGAGTATTCAGGTAATGGTTGCACACAGTATAGTACAAATATAGCAAAATAATTATTTAATTGTTATAATATACTCAAAACAAAAATAGATTGCGGTAAATTTTCCTTATTACACATCATACAACTCCCAAAATACCTTTGGATGTTGGTTCAGTAAGGGAAAATACAGGAAGGGCTAAAGAATGAGAGAGAAACAAACTGCTTAACAGCCAGCTAATTAAGTACAAATATAAAATTCTTACATCAAAAATCTATATTTTGGGCCATTATTTGTGCGTTTGTTTGCTACACAGATAACGCCTTCCCGTCAGAGCAGGTTTGGTGCCGCGCCACATTTTCTGCTTTTTGCGAAGCTGCTTACGGGGCCCGGCACCTCCAATTCCCTATAAAAACTGTTGGGAGAAGTGATTTATTTTATTGCGTCAAATTGCTGGGAATTTCCAAAATAATTAGTATGTTCGGGGATTAAAACTCATTTTTTGAGCAATTATACCCCCAACCCTGTATTCGTGGCAACACTGGCAGAAATTATTCTCCCCCTTCCGGTAAAGTCCAACTTCCACTACCTGGTAAAGCCAGAGCAGCTGGAAAAAATAGCAGTAGGCCAGCGGGTACTGGTACATTTTGGCAAAAATAAAATCTACACCGGTGTGGTGCGCCACATTTTGCACGACCAGCAAGTGGGCAATACGCCACACAAGCTCAAGCCCATAGACGAAATCCTGGACGAAGCCCCCATTCTGCACGAAATTCAGCTACAACTGTTTGAGTGGATTGCCTACTATTATATATGCACCCCCGGGGAGGTGTTCAAGGCCGCCTTGCCGGCCGGCCTCAAACCGGAAAGCTCGCTGCGGGTGGAGATGATGGACGATCTGGACTGGGAAGGGCTGGAGCTGAGCGATAAGGAGTTTGAGC
>RFHT01000038.1 GCA_003696835.1 Bacteroidota bacterium | reverse complement strand
CTCCTTTTCAAGGAGGAGTTGGAGGTGGTTAATGTAAATCATTGAAAATGACCAACTTACAACATTTTTTTTTTCACCCTGAGGGTGCTGAATAGTTACCATCTGTTTAAATAACAAAACCTGCATATCTGAACCATGATGCGGCTGCGATTTGGCTGTAGAGACGATTATGAAGTACCTACAAGCGCTCATTGAGTCTTGCATATTGGTGTATTTGAAATGCCAATGGGTAGGGTTTGATCATATGCTCATATTCAAAGAAAGCATTCTGATACTTAGGCAAATAAGAATTTACAAAAAAATGAAAGAAACGCCCTATCAATTGTCATACTATACTATTTTTTCTGATTCAGTCAATTCAAAGAAAGATAGTGTATTGTTCTCGACCCGTAGTAGTGAAAGCTTTTTGGTGTCGCGAAAAATCCGAAGGTTACTGGAAGAAAACGAAATAGATCACCTCCCGGATAGGATCAAAAAAACCTTGATTGATAAAAAAGTATTGGTTAAAGCCGACGAAAACGAACTATTAACCATAGCCAAAGAGAACCAGGAAGCGAGTACAGAAAAGAACACGGTCCTGTATGAGGTCATCCAGCCTTCGGCAAACTGCCAACTCGGCTGTGATTATTGTGGGCAGGATCATCGTAAAGTAAATATCAGTTCCAAGTTGTACCACAAAATTGTTGAACGCATACGGGCCAAAGCAGCAAAAAAGAAATATCAAAAACTTTCGATTGGGTGGTTTGGAGGAGAACCGTTGATGTCCTTGCGTCAGATTCGGGAGCTAACAGCTCATTTCCAGGCATTGGCTAGAGAATTTGGGATGGAGTATGGGGCAAAAATTGTCACAAACGGGCTCAGTTTAAAAGAAGCAATATTTCTGGAACTAGTCAAAGACTTGAAGGTAGATGAAATCGAAATCACGCTGGATGGCACTGCCACATTCCACGACCACAGAAGGCATTTGAAAAATGGAGGCAAGTCCTTTGAGATTATTTTCAACAATTTGTTGACCATCGTCAACAGACCAGATTTTGAAGAACTGGGATGTTCACTTTCTGTACGATGTAATGTAGATAAGCGCAACTGGGAAGGAGTTTCTCCTCTGATTCAGCACCTTGCGGCGCACGGATTGCACAAAAAACTTGCCTATTTCTATCCCATTGGCGTGTACTCATGGGGCGGAAATGAAGCCCACAAAAAATCCTTGACCAAGGAAGAGTTTGCTGCACAGGAGATTGATTGGTTGATTGAAATGATAGAGGCAGGATTTAGCCCACAAATTTTGCCAAACAGACAAAAACAGGTGTGTATTGTCGTTTCGGACAGTTCGGAGATGTACGACGCTTACGGAAATATTTTTAATTGTACAGAGGTATCTTATACCGATCACTATAAAGATACAGCATTCGTTCTGGGCAATCTACACAAAGACCACCAGGATTTTTCTGCGAATCGGCCATTATCTGACTGGAATCAGACCATATTGACAGATCGTTTTCCATGCCATACCTGCAAAATGCTGCCTGTATGTGGGGGAGGCTGCCCAAAAGCCTGGTATGAAGATATGAGAGCCTGCCCAAGTGCTAAATTTAATATAAAAGAACGCCTGGCCTTAGCCTATGTGGCTTCTATGGTGGAGGACAAAAGTTTTTTTTCTAACTTGGAAAATATTGAGGAAGAAGTGACGCCAGAGATGAGCTGATGTTACGTTATTATGAAATACTTTGCCCCGCATGACCAGGGTGATTGTGGCCCTACCTGCCTGAGGATGATCGCTCACCATTATGGGAGATCCTATAGTAGCCGCTATCTTCAAAAACTGTCTCATACCAACAGGCAGGGGGTGAGTTTGCTCTCATTGGCGCATGCGGCTGAAGAGATAGGGTTCAAAGCATTAGTTGGAGAGCTTTCATTTAACTATTTGGTTACTAAGGCTACCTTGCCCTGCATACTGTTTTGGGACAAAGGGCACTTTGTGGTATTGTATAAGATTGCAAAAAAGAAAAGACTGTTTGGAAAGGGAGAAAGCTATACTTTTTACCTGGCAGATCCAGGCAAAGGAAAAATTCGTCTGGATGAGGAAACCTTCAAAAAGTATTGGTTGTCTGGCATGCAAAAAGGGTATGGGTTATTTTTAGAAACCACAGCCAGGTTTTATGACCATCAACCCGATCATGAACCAGAAACCAATACCGTAAAAAGTATTATGAAGTTTTTGGGGGTTTATTTTGCCAAATATAAGCAGAATTATGCCCAGGTAGTAGTTGCCATTTTAGTTGCTGGCTTTGTTTCGCTGCTATTTCCATTTCTTACCCAAAGCATCATTGATGATGGGGTACAACAAAAAGATGTGGGCTTCGTCCTGCTTATTCTTATGGCCCAACTCGCTCTATTCATTGCTAGCACCATTACTGAAATAGTGAGAAGCCATCTGCTTTTACACATTGGGGCAAGGGTAAATCTATCTATATTATCGGACTTTTTACTCAAGCTGATGAGGCTTCCCATTGGATTTTTTGACGCTAAAATGGCTGGCGATTTGATGGAGCGAATTGCTGATCATCAGCGTATTGAAAGCTTTATCACTTCTTCTTTACTCACTACCTTCTTTTCAATCATTACCCTAATAGTTTACTCCTTTATTTTAGGTAAATACAGCCTGAATATTTTGCTCATCTTTTTTATTGGTAGTGCCATTTCCATAGGTTGGACGTTGTTATTCATGAGGTGGAGAAGGTCGCTGGATTATAAACGTTTCAGAGACCTTGCTGACTCTCATGACAAGCTGTATGAAATGGCTCATGGGATGCCAGAAATAAAGCTCAATAGCTATGAGCAATACACCAAATGGGATTTGGAAGAGTTGCAAATAAAACTGTTCAGGCTCCAAATTTCAGGATTAAAATTAGAACAGTATCAGCAAATTGGTTCAGATTTTTTCAATCAGGTTAAAAATATTTTCATCATTTTTCTGGCGGCTTATGGGGTTATTCAAGCCGAAATGACTTTGGGAATGATGCTGGCAATTTCCTATATCATGGGGCAGTTAAATGTTCCTGTGAAGCAATTTGTCAATTTAATTAATTCGACCCAGAGCACCCAAATTGCCATTGAACGCATGAATGATGTTTATACTGAAGCAGATGAAGAAAACAGCTCCCACATTGTTCCTACCGATTTGCCCAAATCTGCCGATTCAAAAGAAGGGTTGGAACTCCGAAATGTATCCTTCAGATATGGGGGGAAAGAAACAGAGCTCGTATTAAAAAATATCAACGCCTATATTCCCAAAGGAAAAATTACTGCAATTGTGGGAAGTAGTGGAAGTGGAAAAACCACACTGATAAAACTCTTGCTTAAATTTTATCCGCCTACAGAAGGGGCGATCTATCTCGATGGGCAAAACTTAAACAATATTTCGCCCAAATGGTGGAGAGAAAGGGTTGGAACGGTCATGCAGGAAGGCTATATTTTTTCAGGAACCATCAAGCGAAATATTGTAATGGGGGATGAGATAGACGATCCCGACCGAGTAGTCCGGGCCGTAGAAACAGCCAATATCGGAGACTTTATCCTGGACTTGCCCCTTAATTTTGAAACAAAAATCGGCAAATCGGGAATAGGAATCAGTACCGGTCAAAAACAAAGAATCATGATTGCCAGAGCTGTGTATAAAGACCCCGAATATTTATTCTTTGATGAGGCAACAAGTGCACTAGACGCCAGAAATGAGCGAATAATTATGGAAAATTTAAATAGATTTTTCAAAGGCAAAACGGTTGTGATTGTAGCCCACAGATTGAGCACCGTTAGAAATGCCGATCAAATAATTGTACTTGAAGCAGGCGAGTTAGTAGAAACGGGTACGCACCACGAATTGGTGGCAAAAGAAGGCTGGTATTTCAATCTCATTAAAAATCAACTGGAATTAGGGGTATGAAACGGCATAAAGTTTTAGAAGACAATAAATCAGAATTTTTTCTCGAGCCTATCCCTCGATGGATTACCCATTTTGGTTTTGGCCTGATGGTAGCGATCTTTCTTGCAATATTGACATTTACAGCAGTTGTAAACCATCCCCGAACCATTATCATGGAAGTGACAGTATCTCCTGATAGTGTAATTGCAGAAGCCGATTTCGATGTATTTCAGCAAATTACACAAGGTCAAAAAGTTGCAATCCGTTCTCCCTTCTCGGATTTGCCCATAGAAGGGAAGGCAGAGGTACAAAAAGCCTGGGGAAATGCAAATAAAATCTATATCCCTATTGAAGTGAACCAGCAATTGATCCAGAACATGCCTATCAGAAACAAGCTGCTTTGTAAAGGCGAGGTCATCTTGTACGATGCCTCTTTACTGGAAAAAATCATTAAATTTTGAACCTTCCCTGGCGCACTTTTTTTGAGCGGTGTCAGCCTTCCTCTGAGGCGTTTTCGCTGCATCTTCTCCCTATTCCTTCCCAATATTTGTATGGGCCCTGTTTTGGGCTTGTTGAAATTGCAGGCGCAGGGCTTCCAGGGTGGGCTGTAAGGCCTGGTCATCAGCCAGGTTGTTGAGCTCTTCGGGGTCGTGCTGGTGGTCGTACAATTCTTCCTCCACCGCGCCCGACTCTTGTTTCCAGCGGGTATAGCGCCAGCGGGGGGTGCGTATGCTGGCCCCCCTTCCCTGGTAGGAGATGGTGTAGGCAGGAGCTGGGCGTTGAGGCAATTTTCCAATGGTGATGGCCGGGGCCAGGCTGCGGCCCTGCAGAATGGCGGGCTGCTGGCCGGCCAGGCCAGCCAGTTCGCTCAGGGGAGGGTAGAGGTCGATAAGCTCAGTGATGGCGGTGCAGCTGCTGCCATGAAACTGGGGAAAGGCAGGGTGCGAAATGATCATGGGCACGCGTACACTGCCTTCCCACAGGCTTACCTTGGACCAGCAATCGTGTTCGCCCAGGTTGTAACCATGATCCGAAATAAAGACCACGATGGTATTTTGTCTTAAATTGAGGCGGTCCAGGGCCTGGAGCAGCCTGCCCACCTGCTGGTCCATGAAGCGAACGCTGGCCATGTAAGCGGCAATGGTTTGCCGCTTTTGCAGCTCATTCATTTTCCAGATTTTTTCATTCTGGCGCCTCACTGCCTGGGCGGGTACGTTTTCATGTACCACCACCTGTGGGAGCTCCACGGCTTGCTCCGGGTAGGGCGTAAAGCAATTTTGGGGCGCAATGAGGGGCACGTGGGGCCGCACCAGCCCAACGGCCAGGAAGAAAGGCGCATCGGGTTTGAGCTTTTTGAGGTTGGTGGCATGAGGAGCCACCGCTGCGGCGCGGCTTTCGAGTATGGCAATGGCCTGGCTGGTGGCCAGGTAGTCGGTTTGGGTGTACTGGCTGCTGTCGGGCAGCAGCATGCGGGCAAAGTTGGAGCCGTAGTGCAGGTTGCCCGGCGACAGCAGCTCCAGCCGGCCCGGGCTCAGGGTTTCGGGGCCCATGACGTTATAGGCGTAGTCCCAGGAGTCGGGTTCATCGCCTCCGGCATCCCCCCTTTCTATACCGCCGGGCACCCCCATGTGGAAGATTTTCGAAACACGGGCCGTGAAGTAGCCCTGCTGCCGGAAAAAACCAGCCAGCGAAGGATGTTGGGCCAGGGCGGGGTTGAGGGTGCGGTAGCTGCCCAGTTGGTTGCTGTTGCCCAGCACCTCATTGGTTTCGGGATAAAGACCACTCATGAGCGAAGCCCGCGAAGGGCCGCACAGCGGATACTGGCAGTAAGCGCGTGTAAAGCGCACGCCCTGCCGGGCCAGACGGTCCAGATGGGGCGTATGCTCATCCAACTGCATGTAAGGACCAATACGGGTGTTGAGGTCATCCGAGATGATGAGCAGGATGTTGGGTTGCTGGGCCAGCACCCCCAGGGGAAGCAGGGCTGCGAGCAATGCCAGCAGCTGTGTAAGTAGGGAGTTGAAAAGGAAGTATGGGAGGGAGATTTGGGCAATGTTGGGACTCTTCATCTTGAGCGAAATGTTTTTTAATTCTCTTACTGGTAAATAGGTATAGGGATTTAAATTACGGCTAATCTCAAGAATTGAAAAAAAAGAGCAAAAAAATTGGCCCCTTTTATATTTTACTGGTGGACTTCTCCAGGCAGTACATTGTCCCTTATTTATTGAATATTTAAGAGAGATGCTTTAGGTGGGGGGCAACAATATACAAAAAAATAAAATATCAAATTACCCATTTGATTTATTGGGCTAAATAAACCAGCTACAATTGTCTGGGCGACGACAGCCCACAGCATGACACTTCCCTAATATTGGTCAACGATAATTCGCAAGTAGGCATGAATTGAAAGCAGCTTTTCATTTATTGCCATTTTTTCCAGTTGCCATTTACCGGTAAGGCAATTGCCTGATTGACGGTGCATTGCACCGGGTGTTCTCCATTGGAGTTAAGCTCCAATGTGCAATGTCTGAGATGTATAGCGCATTTGTTTCACGAGCAGCTCATGTAAGCTTAAGTACAGGGTTTTACCTGATATGTTATTGTTTAGCCTTAATTAAATTTATCTAAATGAAACTATCCATTTATCCATATTCTTCGACTCATGCACTCCCCCTTGCTAATCCTATTGACCAGGATGACCTGTCATTGCAGCAAATGCTGGGGATTGCCGTTGCAAAAGCATGGAAACGACCTTTTTACCGCCAACACTGGCAGAAGGACAACCTGAGTGCAGTGCTCGACCTGGTACAAGGAGGCAACTTCTCAGAATTACCTGTAATTCGAAAAAGCGACTTACGATCAAACTTTGATGAAATAGTTGACTTTCAAGGAGCTGGTGACCTGGTGAGTTCATCTGGTACAACTGGCCGCCCGGTAGATATGCCGGTCCACCGTGAGCAGGAAGTCGGGCGGGTTCTTCGCGTAAGGCGATTGCTCCGGGAGTTGGGAGTTGGCCCGGGCAGCAGGGTGTTGCAGCTATTGAGTCTCAATGACTTATTTACACTGGGGGTATTGGCCTGGCAGGCGATCAAGGCCGAGGGAGCCATTGCAATTCGTTGCAGTCCGGGGCGGTTGGATCGCATTTTGGATGCAATCAGGTACAACAGACCCGAATTCGTGATTGGCAATCCCTATGTAATGTTACGTTTGGCCAAGGAGGCAGGTGATCGATGGCCAGCCCCTGAAGATCTTCCCAATGGGGCTTTTTTTGCTGTGGCAGCCACATTTACGCCAGAGCTGGGCTTAACCCCCGTAGCCGAAAAAACGGTGGAAGCCTGGGGCTTACGTCGGCATCTCAATCAATATGGAACGTCGGAACTTGGGCCGGTAGGATACGAAACCCGGGAAAAACAAGGATTTCGCATTCATGACGATTACCACTACGTGGAACTTATAGATCCCGCTACCGGGAAGCCAGTGGAGGAAGGACAACCAGGTGAAATTGTCGTTACTGGCCTCACTTTTCCTCGAGGGTTTATCCCCATCCGTTATGCCACAGGAGATGTAGGAGCCTGGCTACGCCGAACAACCACTGAAGATGGCAGGACTGCTACTTACATGGGGCCTATAATTGGACGTACAGACCACCAACTCAAAATTCTGGGGCAAACAGTATTCCCCGATCTGCTGCTCGATCTCATTGACCGGGTTCCGGGTGTCAAACGTTCAGCCGTAACGGTTAAGCGCGATGCGCTTGAAGGAGACCTGGTTACTATCCTTTGTTGTGCATTGGAAGGCACAGATTCTGAACGCCTTCAGGCCCAACTCGTTCAGCAGTGCAACCGGAATTTGGCAGTCTCTCCTGAGGTGAAAATTGTGGAAGAGTCCATGCTCATTCGCCTGGAGCAGGCAAAAACCAGTAAAACCAATGGGTCCAAGGTTCCTCGTTTTTTTGAACTGTGATTCCTTTTTTATTAACCTTCTCAAATTACGAATTAATGAAACATACGATTCGCGCAGCCTCTCCGCTAGCCACTCCGCTGGTTCATTTAGCCGATCTCGACCAGGAATTATACGTTAAGCTTGAATATGAAAACCCCGTCGGGGCGATGAAGTTCCGGGCCATTCCTGCCTTTATTAGAGACATTATTGACAGCGGAGAAGTACCGCCAAAGGCAGCGATTGCCATGCGGAGTGCCGGTTCTGCTGCCGTGGCGATGGCCTGGGCAGCTATTCCCCGTGGGGTGAAAGCTATTACAGTATTGCCACCAGTAGCGCCTCCTCACATAGTGCGGATGCTGCGCTGGTTGGGAGCGGAGGTTCATCTGGTGCCTGCTGAGCGGGCCAAAGAGCTGATGCTCAGCTATGCGAACCGGGAAGATGTGTATGTGTTTGGCCAGGCCGGGGAGTCCCGTCTGCTGGATTTATACCGCCCGGTGGCTTCGGAGATTCATGCCCAACTGCCTACAGTGAGCGCTGTTACAGTGGGCATAGGTACGGGCCTTTCTGTGATGGGCATAGCATGTGAAATGGCAGACCTTGATGCCTCCATAGGTGTATATGGCTGTGAACCTGCCGAGGCCCCTGTTGCTGCCGGGGGCAAATGGGCGCCTCACCGCATTCCCGGCCTTGCACCCCCTATTCCACAGCCCTTACTAGATACTTCTCAACTGGCAGGACTCGTGGCAGTGCCTTCGCAGGATGCCTGGAACGCGGCCCGGATGCTAGCGCAGCGTTTTGGTATCCTGGCGGGGCCCTCATCGGGTTGTACCCTGGCGGCTGCACAAACCCTTAGGACCCAGGGCCTGCAGGGGCCTATCGTAGCCGTTCTGGCCTGTGGAATTTCCGAGTACTTAACTGATGGTGACCCATGATGGAAACCTTTTCGCTATACCCAGTAGAATGGGGCCTATCAGTAGGTGCACTGGCTGTTTACGGAGTACTTACCTTCCTGGCCTTTACCGTGGCCTCTACCCTCGGTATCGGTGGGCCACTTATTCTCCTGCCAGCTTTGATGCTGACTTTTAGCCCGGCAGAATCTGTAGCCATGTTGGTGCCAGCTATGTTGGTGAACAACATGGCTAAAATCCTCCTTTTTGGAAAGTATATCCGATGGCGCCCTGCGGCTCTCATGGCTGCAACGGCCTTGCCGGCAGCCCTTGCAGGAGCCATGCTTACGGGAAGGGTTCCCTCCAAGCTTATTCAGTTGGCGGTTGCAGTAATGATTCTGCTTGCCTTGGCGAGCCGTTATGTATTTCGGCATAGCGTTGAAGTGCGTGCAGGTGGCCTCATTCTCTGGGGAATTCCTACAGGCTTTATCAGTGGGCTCAGCGGTACTGCCGGTCCTCCTATGGCCATTGCTATGAAAGGTTATGGCCTCAGTTTGGAGCCTTTCGTCGCAACAACTGCTTGCATGCAAGCCTGCCTGCAATTAATTCGGCTGCCTGCTTACTGTTCTCAACAACTGCTTGGTGAACATCTCTGGTCTTTGGCAATACTACTTGCCCTTTGTACCCTGCCCGCTGTTTTTGCCGGTCGCCAATTGCTCAGAAAAATGAAACCCCAACGATTCCGCTTGAGCCTGGACCTCTTACTTTTACTGGTTGGCATTAGCTTGTTTATCAAAGCTTTAGGCATACAGTTATGAAACTGGGTATTCCGTTTTTTGCTGTTTTACTGATGGTGCTTGGTCATGTCTTCGCACAATCACCAATACGAAAGTACAACCTGATCCGGTATCAGGACGACTTCAGCTTTTTGCGTAATGACTCTTTGCGGCAGGAGTTTTTCGATCCGGTGAAGTTTATACCCCTCTCACCCAACAAGACTTCCTGGCTTTCATTGGGTGGAGAGTTGCGACACCAGTATCAACTATACCACTATCCCCGTTTTGGCCCTGACAAAGGTGATGCAAATGGCCACTTCCTGCAAAGGTATATGTTTCATGCCGACTTGCATCTGGGGCCCCATTTTCGAATTTTCTCCCAAATGAATAGCGGCATTCTATCAGGCAGGAGCGGAGGTCCCCGTCCTCAAATTGACCACAATCCCCTGGAACTTTACCACCTCTTTGCCCAGTACAGCTTGCATTTGGGACACAGCAACCTGCTTTTCCGGGTTGGCCATTTCGAAAAAAAAATTGGAGCTGTCAGGCTGGTCGGCCCCAGGGAGGGGCAGAATGTAAGACGGATATTCGAGGGAGGGGAATTGATTCTTCAAGCTAAGCATTGGGACATGAACTTGTTCTCTTTGCAGCCTATTATTTCGTCTGCAGGAGTTTTTGATGATAATGTGAAAAAAAAAGAGCGGCTTTCAGGAATATTAGCCAGATTTCGCACAAATGAATGGGTTTGGGTTGAGCCATACTTTTTTGTTTTCTCCCAGGCAGACGCGCAGTTTGGAACCCGGACAGGTCATGAACTTCGCTATACTCCTGGTATTCGAATTCATAATGGTAATGGAAAGACCTGGAACTGGGAGGGAGAATTGATTGTGCAATATGGGAAGTTTGACCAAATGCCAATACGAACCTGGTTGGTAGCTGGCAGGCTAAGGCGCAATTTTCCGAGTCTTATCGGGCGGCCTTATGTCATGGCTGAAGGCAGCATAGCGACTGGTGAGCGAAACCGGCAGGATCGATTCCTCAATACCTTTAATGCTTTCTACCCCAAACCTCTACTGGGCCAATCCTTGCCATTAAGTCCGGCGAATTTACTTGTAATGCACCTCGAAGCGGGCATGGTTTTGGCCAACCGTATCCAGTTTTCTCTACACGATTACCAATTGTTCCGATATGCTGGTGCGGATGTATTCTATACACCAGGCAGAAAGCCTATTCTCCCCCTCACCGATTCCCTTTCGACTTCTTTGGCTGTTGGAAACCAAGCAGGACTGAAAGTACGTTTGCTGATGGGCATACACTACTATGTTGAAATGGAGGAATTTGTGTTCTTTCCGGCTGCCTTTCTAAAAGAGGAAGGTAAAACCAAAAACCTGACATACTTTTCACTCAAAAGCGTTTTTCGCTTTTGAACAATTTATTGGAGGAAGCACAGTTTTTTTAGATTAGCGTTCCGATAAATTGGGGAAGATGATTCCCTCTACCCTGTGTAGATAAGCATCACCTTGAAAGTATTTTCTAGTAGTATGCTCAAGAAGGCATCTGTGGCGCATGCTGTTGCCCTCCGCTTTCCGGCTCATACCATCCATGCAACTGACGCACCTGAATCATCACGGCCAGGATGTCATTCCAGGTTTGTTGCCGGAGCATCACCTCATTGGGGAACATGCAGCCATCCCAGCAGATATGCCGGAAGGCTTTGGTGAGCTGGCCGTTTTCGTCGCGCAGCCAGTGGCCGGCATCCACGGCGATGTCCAGTTTACCATTGGGGGCCAGTGCCTGGCAGTGCCTGCCGGTTTTGTCGTGGGAGCCGGAGCCGTGTACCGTGCCATCGTTCTGGGCCACGTGAAAGTCAATGGTCCAGGGTCGCAGGGCTGCGGTAAGGGTCCTGAGGCCCTGGGTGAGCGCATCACGGTCGTTCCAGTCGAAGTTTTCGGGCAGTATGCGGTCTTCGGGCTTGTTGTATCCCAGTAGAAAGAGCAGGGTATGGGCCATGTCGGCCTGGAAGCCGATGTTGGGGCGGTTTACCGCCTCCAGGGTGTCGAGCATGGCCCTCCAGCTGTGCATGCCGCCCCAGCAGATTTCGCCTTCGGCGGCCAGTTTTTCGCCATAGTCGGCGGCAATGTCGCAGGCCTGGCGGAAGGTTTGGGCAATGCGGCGGGTATTGCCTGCAGGGTCGGTGGCCCAACTGGCAGGATCGCAGGCCGAGTCTATGCGCATCACGCCATAAGGACGTATGCCCAGCTGGCGCAGGCGGGCAGCTATATGGCAGGCTTTTTTTACCTGGCTGAGAAAGCGGGCCCGCTCCTCTGCACTGCCCATTGCAGAGCCACCGCCGGTGGGAGGCCATACCGGGGCCACCACCCTGCCGATGTAGAGCCCCCGGGCTGCGACCTTATCGGCCAGCGCTTTGAGGGCCTCATCATCACTGTCGATGCTGATGTGGGGGTCGGCCAGGAAGAGGTCCACTCCGTCGAAGCGGATGCCGTTTACCTCTGCCCTGGCGGTCATGTCCAGCATGGTGTCCAGCTCAATGTGTGGCTCAGCACCAGGGCCTTTGCCCACTACCCCGGGCCAGGCTGCATTGTGAAGTTTGGGAAAGTTATGGGTATTCATGGCATAAATGATCTGCGGGAAAGATAATGAGGGATTTTTTCATTTATAGCCACATGCAATGCTTTTCCCATAAAGGCAGTGGCAGAAAGGCACAAGCGAAATGAAGCAGATATTTTTATTTTGTTATGCTTATGTTCTTTTTTGCCGAAAAAAAGAACCTTTAGACTTGTAATGTGAAAGTTCCAAAAACCGGCTACGAGCCAAGCAAGGCCTGCCCAAGTCCGTCCGCGCGCGCTCGTGGACTCAACCCGCCTGCATCGTACCCAGCCCGATTGATGTATCGTTACTTCGTTTACCCTGTACTTATACAGCCACATCTGTAAAGGGAACCTGCTGTATGTGGGCCTCCAGCCAGGCCACCATGTCGAAATATTCCAGTCCTTTGCGTTCAAACTCGTCCTGGAGGATTTCCTCCAGTTCTTTGCGGCATGCCTCAAACAAAGGGCGGTGCTGGGCTTCATCGTCTATGCGCGAAAACTTCTTGAAATAGCGGATGATGTGACTCTCGAATTTGAACTGGCGCCCCTTTTTTCTCAGGTACCGCAGAGCAGATTCAGCTGCATAGTGCAACAAGCGAAAATTTTTCAGCTCATAGTGAACCACCAGATTCAGGATTCGGGTAAAGGCCTGCAGCTCCGGGCGTACATCCGCTTCAAAATCATTCATGATGTGGTTTACCTGCACCAGGGCATCCCGAAAGCGGCCATTGGCCAGGAAAATATAGGCCAGCATGTAGGCATGGGAGATTTTTTGGGCCTGGTTGAGCAGGCGGTCATATTCAGCAAAAACCTCACGGGTGTGTGCGGTTAACTCCAGGGCTTCTTTCCATCTTTTTTGCTCGATCAGACGGGAAAGGGAAATGTTGGCACTAATGGCTTCAACCTGCGACTCCAGCTTGCGGCGGGCTTTCTTTATCTGGGCAGGAAATGCCCGGAAATGCGCCAGGAGTTTGTTGAATTCCTCATCATCCCGGTGCCGTTTGAGGTGCAAAATACGGCTGAGGGTGACCAGGTAATCAAAGGGAAATTCCTTGATGTAGTTGGGGGCACTTTCCATGAGTTGCTGAAGGTGCTCAATGGCGTGCAGCTCCTTCTGCGGGGCATCTGTGGCGTAGTAGTACATGGCGTGCACCCGCCAGAAATATACCCTGGCCTGAAAAGACCGGGCCGAACTCACATCTCTGAGGGCTGGCTGGCTAATGAAGGCATTCAACTCGGCCAGACTGTTCATGTCCCTGGCCTTGTCGATGCTCTGGCGCAGGGCTATCATGCGGTAATAGAGGTCCTGGTAGAGAAATAAATTATCGAGTATGTCCAGTTGGTTGCGGGCCTCGGCCAGGGTCGCATTGAGGGTGGCCAGGTGCCCGCTATGCCCGTGGGCTTTGCTGGCCCAGCGGGTAATTTCAGGCTTGAGAGAGAAAAGGTCAAACTTGTCGGCCAGTTGGGTAGCCTTTTTGAGCAGCAGCAGGCACTGTTCGTATAAACCTTTTTCGTACAAAATCTCTACCTGAATTAACCATTCCTTGATTTTCAAACCGGCAGATTTGCCCGCGTGAAAAGCCCCCAGGCTTTTCAAAATCAGATGGTACAAATAGTTTTTGTCCGAGGACAAATGCCGCACAGAAAGCCCCTCCTCCTGTAACTTTTGGGTCAGTAGTTCATTATCGTATTGAGGCATTTGCTCCACCAGCTCAAATAGCCGAAAGTAATTGTTGCGCTGGCCAATGGTGTGTCTCTGGGCGAAAAGGCTGAAATAGCGCTTCTCCGACATGCTCATAGACTGAATTAGCCCATGTAACTTATCGTCCTTTTTCATAGGTGGGTAGATGATGTGTGGCTCTTCAGGATAATTAAATAATGGGTAGAAATTACATTTTTTTTTATAACCAAAGCAAGGAAAGTTCTATTTTCATCTTATAAAGTCCGATTTTTTTGCAATTTCTGTTGTATCTTCCTGCAAATATGCAAATATTCGCCCTATTGAGGGAAAGAAATGTGACAATTTCTAACAAAAAACCTATGCGTACATTGTTTATTGCGGCTGTGTTGTTATGCTTTGTAACGACTATATCGGCCCAGAAGCCCCGCTTTACTCCCCAGGTACACGAGCTGGGCATTCATCTGGGGGAAACGGTTTACGTGCCTGAACTGGCCGACTATTACAGCCAGCGGGCCAACCCGCCTTTTTATGTGGTTAACGGTCTTACTTACACCTACCATCCCAATATACTGGATGCGGTTCGGGCCCGGCTGGTATGGCGGCGCACGGATTTTGAAGTACCTGCAGGTATAGACCGTTTCAGCATGTACGAAGCGGAGAAGGAAGACATCATGTTGAATCTGGGCTATGCCCGCAAGCTCAATATGGGGGTACTACAGCTGTATGCAGGCTTTCAGGCTACGTATATACGCGGTAAGGTGAGCGATGCCGGCATACTGTCGCAGACGGGCGATCCCTTTTCGGGCCGCTACTTCTATTCCGATTTGGGTGGGGGATTGTTTGCCGGGGCCAAAGTGTTTATGAGTAAGCACCTTTCTTTGGGGCTGGAAGCTCAGGGTTTTTACCTCAAGAGGCGCTACCAGGCAACACCTGAAAATACGTTTTATTTATTTTCCGAGCAGGAAGTGGGGTTCAATGCCCTGGCATCGGTAAATATACACTTGCTCAAAATGGCCAAAAAATGCACCTGCCCACGGCACAAGCGCTAAGGCAGGAACTGCTGAGCGGTTGGTTGTACTGCCCGCACAAAAAATGCCCTATCTTTTGGGGCAGCTCTTACACCTTTTGCCCCGCTTGAATTTTTTGCAGCACTTTTTCTTTTTGCACTCAACTGCCCGGAAGTTGAGGAAAAATTCAAATGGACATGCGGCTTCCTCGTCCTGCAAGCCCATCAACAGTTGTTCGGGGGTGTACTCGCTACTGTTCATGGTTCAAAAAGCATCTTTGAGCTGCCAAAGCTAGTGCTTATTTAGACTAATTCCAAATAAGCCGGCTTCTATTTGAGGGATCCATTGCAGCCTACTGCAGCAGCCTGTAGGCTTGTTACTTCACCGGCACCCAAATCTCCTCTCCACCAACTTCCCCGGGCCTGCTTCCTACCTGCAGCACATCGAAATGGGGGCGATTGTCCAGCCTGTAGGAGGAAGCAGGCAGCCACTGGGTAAAGATGTACTCAAAAATGCGGTCTCCATTGCCCTGCGGGGTGAATACGGCATATTTTCCCCCCACAAGCTCAAAAGACTGCATGCCGGCAGGGAGTTGCGCAAAGTCCCCCACCTCCATAGCGGCCCATTTGGTAAAGCTGCGCTGAGGGTCAAAATTCAAAAAATAATCCTCCGGATAGATCTTCAGGTCATACACCTCTGGCCGCAGTGGATGGAGAATTTCCTTTCGCCTGGGCATAAAGCGGCTGAACAGCTCCCGGGTCCTATTGTTCATTAGCGAAATTTGCAGCTGCATGCCGATGAATTTTTTCCCGTCTATGTGTTCAATTCTGGGGTTCATGAGGAAGGGCTTACGATCATTTTTTCGATGAAGGTAGGCATTTTCTGATCATCAGCCTATTGCCAGTCGGGGTTTTTTGTGGGAAAACGGGAACCGGTTTCTGCCTGCATCTTGAGTAGGGCTTGTCGCAGGGCCGCGGCCTTTTCCGGATATTCCGTTGCCACATTGCGTTCTTCGCCGGGGTCTTGGCTGAGGTGGAAGAGCTCCGTTCGGGCAGGGTCATAGAACTCCACCAGTTTCCAGTCGCCCATGCGAATGGCAGCCCCGGGGGTCCAGGCGCTGCCGTGGTAGTGGGGGTAATGCCAGAAAAGGGCTTCGCGCTGCAGGCTGTCGGCACCCCGAAGCAGGGGCATCAGGCTAAGGCCATCCTGGTGCTGGGCAGGCATGAGGGGCAGGCCGGCCCATTCCAGCACGGTGGGGTAGAAGTCGTAGCTGGCAACAGCCTCCTCCCGTATGCCGGGCTCTGCACCCGGCATGCTGATGATGAGGGGCACGCGTATGCCTCCTTCATAGCACCAGCCTTTGCCTCCGCGCAGGGGCCTTACCGAGGTAGGAGCCGGTGGGCGGTTTTTTTCCAGGGTAGAAAGGCCACCATTGTCAGAAGTGAAAATCACCAGGGTATGTTCCTGTATTCCCAGGCGTTGCAGGCTGTTCATCAGCCTGCCCACATTTACGTCCATGGCATGCACCATGGAGGCATATTCGGCATTCACCTGCCGGGTTACCGTCAGGCCTTCGCCCTCAGGCACCTGTTGCGGCAGGGTGTCGGCTAGCTGCAGGCGCTTCTGGCGGTAGTGCTCAATGTACTCCCGGTTGGGCTGTATGGGGGTGTGTACGGTATAGTAAGATAGAAAGACGAAAAAAGGCCCGTCTTTGTGGGTTTGCATGTATTGTATGGCTTCCTGGGTGAGGCGGTCGGTGAGGTACTCGCCTTCCGGACCGTCGGGTAGTTTGGGGTTTTGGTAGGGTACGTAATACCCTCCCGGAGGCGAACCCCGGTGGTGCCCCCCCAGGTTGAGGTCAAAGCCCTGGTCTTCGGGCAGATAGCCAGTATCTCCCAGGTGCCATTTTCCGGCAAAAAAAGTCTGATAGCCGTGGGCTTTGAGGGCTTCGGCCAGGGTGGTTTCTTCCAGGGGCAGGTGGTCGAGGTCTTGCGGCCCCAGCAGGGGGCGATCCCTGGGGTCTTGTCCCGGTATCCAGTCGGTGATGTTGAGGCGGGAGGGGTGCTTGCCCGTCATAATGGCCGCACGGGTGGGTGAGCACACCGGGTTGGCCGAGTAGGCCTGCGTAAAGCGCAGGCTGCTGGCTGCCAGGCGGTCGATGTTGGGGGTTTCGTGAAAGCTGCTGCCATAGCAGCCCAGGTCCTTCCAGCCCAGGTCGTCCACCAGAATGAAAAGCACATTGGGCGGAGGCGGGCTTTTGGGCGAGCAGGCACAGCTGAAAAGCAGGGCGCAGCCTACCCAAAAACGGAAACGGGGAAATATGCGTGCGTACATGTGAGTGGTTTGGAGAGAAAAGATGAAAAGGGAGGACCAGTGGAATGCTATTTTTCTTGTTCCTCCTTTTTTGGCTGAGGAATAAAATTCAAAGAAGCTGAGTTGATGCAGTAGCGCAGGCCGGTGGGAGGCGGTCCGTCGTCGAACACATGCCCCAGGTGGGCGCCGCAGCGAGTACAGTGCACTTCCGTGCGAAGCATGCCAAAGCTGGTGTCCTTTTCTTCCCCCACGTATTTTTTGTTAAAAACGTCGTAAAAACTCGGCCAGCCCGTGCCGGATTTGTACTTGGTTTCGGAGCTGAACAGCTCAGCACCGCAACACACACAGGTGTAGATGCCCGCGGCCTTATTGTCCCAGTATTTGCCCGTAAAGGCCCGCTCAGTACCTTGCTGACGGGTTACGTAGTATTGTTCGGGGGTGAGCAAGGCCTTCCATTCTTCATCGCTTTTTACTACTTTTTCCACTTCTTCCTGCCCATTTGTATGTGCATTGGCGGGATGGGTAGCCTGAGATTGACTTTGCTGAGCGCAGGCATGTAGCGCAATGGCCAGCAGCAGCAACATCAGGCTGGGAGCTAACTTATTCATGGTATTAGGAGTTGGTATAAACATATTGCTAAATTTTCTCTAAAATTGGGAGAATAGGTTCACAAAAGTGTAACAAAATAAATACAATATAATGAAAAAAATCGTGGTGGCCGTTACCGGCGCGAGTGGCAGCATCTATGCCCGGCGCTTGTTTACCCATCTTCAACGCCTGGAGGACATAGAAGTAGGGGTGGTGCTTTCCCGCAATGCAGCCGATGTGTGGCGGCATGAGCTGGGTAGTGAGCCACACATTCCCTTTCCCACCTACGACCGCAGGGACTACAACGCTCCTTTTGCGTCGGGTTCGGCCCGCTACGGACACATGCTCATCATGCCCTGCTCCATGGGCACCCTGGGGCGCATTGCCAACGGCATTTCCGACGACCTCATCACCCGCGCTGCCGACGTGATGCTCAAAGAGCGCCGGCAACTGATCTGCTGCATACGGGATACGCCCCTCAACCTCATTCACCTCGACAATATGCGCACCCTCAGCCGGGCAGGCGCCATTATGCTGCCGGCCATCCCCTCTTTTTATTCGCGTCCCGCTACCATAGAGGAAGTGGTGGATACCGTGGTGCTGCGGGCCCTCGACCTCATGGGCCTGGATGCCGGTGGCTACCGCTGGGGGAGTGGGGGCTAAGATCGCAGGACTAAAAGGGAGGTTGTGCCTTGGCATCCCAAGCCGTGCAAGCTTAGCCGTAAACCTTCCATCCTGTGGGGGTAAAGAGAAGTCTTTCTCTAAAGATTTGACCGTTTCCATCTGGCAGAACAACCTATGAAAGCCTTTATCAAAAAATATCCCCTATGGTCGTTTTTGATCCTGAACTACCTCATCTCCTGGACATTTTTATACCCGAGCTATCAAATGATACTCCATCAGGGTGGCATCACGCCTCTGGCCCTTTTGGGTCTGATCGGAGCTTACGGGCCATCCATTGCTGCCATCATCGTTCAGACTGTTGTGGATAAGCAGCAACTAAGGCCCCTTCTGAAAAAACTCATCCACTTCAGGGCTGCTGCGGCTACCATGCTGTTTGTAGTATGGGTTCCCATCATGCTGTACCTGCTTGCTTATGTAGGTGCAGGCATTTATTTCAGTGAAGAGCTGAAGGTCAATTGGGCAGCAGGCTTTACCCACATTCCCTTTTGGGTATTAGCAGCCTTGCCTTTCGGCCCCATGGGGGAAGAATTGGGGTGGAGAGGGTTCATGTTGCCAGAGCTGTTAAAAAAACACTCCCTGCTGAAAAGTACCCTGTTGGTCGGTTTGGCCTGGGGGATCTGGCATGCTGCTTCCTTTACGTTTCCGGGGGCGGCCCTGCCCGATTTTTACGAGCTATCAGTATGGACGGTTGCGATATTTATTGTCAATACCTGCTGCCTGAGTATGGTATATAGCTATGTTTTCCTGAAAACCAGCGGCAGTGTGTTTTATGCCATTTTGCTGCATGCCTTTTTTAATGCAGCTGCAAATATTACCTATGATTTTTTGGGAAAATCTGAACATACTTCCCTGCTTTCAATGGCTTACCTCTTAAATATGGCCTTTGCCTGTGCACTTGGGTATGTGTTGATTCGGCGGCATCAAAAAAGGCGCAGAGATACAGGGCAGCAAACAGTTGATGCATAATAGCCGAATAGTTACTATTTTCGCATATTGCCTATGGCATTCAAATAATCAACCCAAAACCTGATGAAACTTCAAACCTGCTTACTCGCATGGCTGTGTCTGTTCGTTGTACAACTCGGTGCACAGCCCCAAACGGATTCCCCCCTTTCATCTGCTACCTTCAGCGGGCTAAAATTCCGCAACATCGGGCCTGCTTTTGCTTCAGGCCGTATAGCCGACATCGCCATTCATCCGCAGGATGAGTCGGTATGGTATGTAGCTGTGGGCTCGGGCGGGGTGTGGAAAACCGAAAATGCCGGGGTAACCTGGCAGCCCATTTTCGACTCCCAGCCGTCTTATTCCATTGGCTGTGTAACCATAGACCCCAACAACCCCCATACGATATGGGTGGGTACGGGCGAAAACGTGGGAGGCCGGCATGTGGGCTTTGGCGACGGAGTGTACAAAAGCACCGATGACGGCAGAAGCTGGAAAAACATGGGCTTGAAAGCCTCCGAGCACATTTCGAAAATCATCGTGCATCCCCACAACTCCGACATCATCTTTGTTGCGGCTCAGGGCCCCTTATGGGCACCTGGTGGCGAGCGGGGCCTGTACAAAAGCACCGACGGAGGCCAGAACTGGAAGAAGGTGCTGGGCAATGAGGAGTGGACCGGTGTTACCGACATTGTGATGGACCCCCGCAACCCCGACTGGCTGTATGCAGCCACCTGGGACCGCCACCGTACCGTGGCGGCCTACATGGGCGGCGGCCCCGGCTCGGGCATACACCGTAGCACCGACGGGGGCGAAAGCTGGGAAAAGCTGAGCAAAGGCCTGCCCAACTCCAATATGGGCAAAATCGGCCTGGCCATTTCCCCCCAACAACCCGACATCCTCTATGCGGCCATTGAGCTGGACCGCACCACGGGCGGGGTGTACCGCTCCACTAACCGGGGAACCTCCTGGGAAAAGCGTTCCAACGCCGTTTCGGGGGCCACCGGCCCGCATTACTACCAGGAGTTGTATGCCCCTCCTCATCAGTTTGACCTCATTTACCTGGTAGATGTGCGCATACAGGTTTCCAGGGATGGTGGCAAGACCTTCGACCGTTTGCCAGAACGCGACAAGCACTCCGATAACCACGCCATTGCCTTTAAAGCTTCCGACCCCGACTACCTCCTCATTGGTACCGACGGGGGCATTTACGAAAGCTTTGACGATGCGGCCAACTGGCGCTTTGTCTCCAATTTGCCCATTACTCAATACTACAAAGTGGCTGTAGATGATCGCGAACCTTTCTACCACATTTTTGGGGGCACCCAGGACAACGGCTCGCATGGCGGCCCTTCCAGAACCGACAACGTGCACGGCATCCGCAATGCCGACTGGTACAAAACCCTGGGTGCCGATGGCCATCAGTCGGCCACGGAGCCCGGCAACCCCAACATCATGTATGCCGAAACCCAGCAGGGCGGCCTGCACCGGGTGGACCTCACCACTGGAGAGCAGGTATTTATCCAGCCCCAGGCCCGGGAAGGGGAAAAACTTGAGCGCTTTAATTGGGATGCCCCCATACTGGTAAGCCCGCATGCTCCCAACAGGCTCTATTTTGCCTCCTACCGGGTGTGGCGCTCCGACGACCGGGGCGACAGCTGGACACCCATTTCCGGCGACCTCACCCGCGACCAGGAGCGCATTACCCTGCCCATCATGGGCAAGGTGCAGAGCTGGGACAACCCCTGGGACGTGGGCGCCATGTCGAACTATAACACCATCACCTCCCTGGCAGAATCGCCCTTGCAGCAAGGGCTGATCTACGCCGGTACCGACGACGGCATTGTGCAGGTGACCAGCGATGGGGGACAAAACTGGACCAAAATTGAGGTGGGCGACATGCCCGGCGTGCCGGCTACGGCCTTTGTGAATGACATCAAGGCCGATTTGTTTGACGCCAACACCGTATATGTAGCCCTGGACAACCACAAATACGGCGACTTTAAGCCTTATTTGCTCAAAAGCACCAACCGCGGTAAGAGCTGGAAATCCATTGCGGCCAACCTGCCGGATCGCAGCCTGGTGTGGCGGCTGGTGCAGGACCACGTGCAGCCCAACCTGATGTTTCTCGCCACGGAGTTTGGCATTTATTTCACCCCCGACGGCGGCGGGCAGTGGATACAACTGAAAGGAGGGCTGCCCACCATTTCCTTCCGCGACCTGACCATACAGCGCAGGGAAAACGACCTGGTAGCCGCTTCCTTTGGCAGAGGATTTTTTGTGCTGGACGACTACAGCGTGCTGCGCGAAGTAAGTGAAGACGTGCTGAAGCAGGAGGCAGCCCTTTTTGGCGTGCGCAAAGCCTGGTGGTATGTGCCCCGTTCCATTGTGAGTTCGCAGGGGGCATCCTATTATGCGGCACCCAACCCGCCTTTTGGGGCTGTGTTTACTTATCATTTGGCCGAAGGGCTTTCCACCCTCAAAAGCGAGCGCAAAAAGCGCGAAAGAGAGCTGGCTAAAGAGCAAAAAGACATTCCCTTTCCCGGCTGGGAGGCCCTGGAGGAAGAAAGGCGGGAGGAAAAGCCCAAAATTCTCCTGACCGTAAAGGACAGCCAGGGCAAGGTGGTTAAGCGCATAGAGGGCCCCACCTCCAAAGGCTTACACCGCGTAGCCTGGGACCTGCGGCATGCCTCACAGGGACCGGTAAGCATGCGGCGGCAGCAGCAGGGAGGTTTTCGCTTTGGCGGCTTTGGCTTCATGGCCATACCGGGTACCTACACCGTGAGCCTCTCTAAGCTGGTGGATGGAAACATCACCCCCCTGGCGGGACCGGTGAGCTTTGAGGTGGTGCCTCTGCGCCAGGGAGCCCTCAAAGGCGCTACCTTTGAGGAAATTGCTCAGTTTCGCAAGGAGCTGGAAAGCCTGCAAACAGACATTGCAGCCCTGAATTACCTGCTCAACAACAGCAGCGACAAGGTCAATGCCATGAAGGAAGCCCTTTCCAGAATGGAAACCGATGCGCCCGAACTGCTGAGCCAACTGCACCAGCTTCAGCAACAATTGTACGAGCTGGATGAGGAAATAAATGGCAACCGATCCAAGGAGGAAATAGGTGAGCGCAGCAGCAGCATACGCTCAGCCATGTTTGTAGGCTTCCGCGGCCTGAGCACCACCTACGGCCCAACCCCTACCCACAAGCAGAGCCTGGAAGTGGCCCGCAAGCAGGTAGAAGGGGTGAAACCCCGCCTGAAACAGCTGAGCGAGGAGGCCATTCCCAAGTTGGAAAAGGCTTTGCGCGAAGCGGGTGCCCCCTGGATAGAAGGTCAACCCATACAAAAGTAGGCCGCACAGTTGGTGGAAGCTATGAAGGACACCCTGAGGAAATGGCTGAACCTGCTACCGCTGCTCATGGCCGTGGGGCTGCTGGTTTATACCGGCAGCCGCGCGGCCGTTTTGTCCATGACCCACGATGAAAGCAGCACCTTCCTCAACTGGATGGAACAGCCGGTGTGGGAGTGTTTCTTTTCCGAAGTGTGCTGGGGCACGGCTAATATGCACCTGCTCAACACCTTTCTCATGCAGATCAGTGTGGACCTCTTCGGGACTCACCCCTTCGCCATTCGACTGCCCAATGTGCTGGCCCATGCCCTTTATTTGTTTTTTTCCCTTGCACTTCTCAGAAGAATTTCCTCCCAATGGTGGCTGGTAGCAGCGGGCTTTGTGTTGCTGAATGTACACCCCTATTTGCTGGATTTCTTTTCTGTGGCACGGGGCTACGGCCTGGCTTGCGGTTTTTGCATGATGAGCTTGTACTACTTTTACCGCTGGCTGGAAAAACCCGCACACAGCAGTTTGCTGCTTTGTTTGCTGGCGGCATCCCTGGCGGTGCTAAGCAATTTTACCTTCCTGAATTACCTGGCAGTGCTGCTGGGAGCGTTGGGAGTGAAATTGCTGCTCATGGATGGGCGTAGTTGGCGGCTTAAAACTCAAAGCATTGGGATGGCCGCTGCCTTTGCCCTGGGGTTGGGTGTATTGTTGTATCACCCCATCCGCTTTTTGCAGGGAAAAGGTGAGTTTGGGTATGGCGAAAGCTCGCTTTGGCTAAGCTTTCAGCACCTGGTGCAGGACAACCTCTACGGGCAGGGGTATTTCAGCGCACAGACGCTGGAGGTCTTTGTTTGGATAACCGCACTGCTGCTGGGGGGCAGTTTGGCCTGGGGGCTGTTCACGGGCCTGCGGCTCGTATGGGTGCACCAGCGTGCAGGACAAGCCTTACCCTCTCCCGCCCTGCAATTTTATTTTCTGAGTTCGCTGATGTGGGGGATGCTGGTTCTGGGCCTGTGGGTGCAGCATCAGTGGCTGGGCACCCAGTACCTGGACCACCGCACGGCCCTGCTGTTTTTTCCTTTAAGTGCCATTCCGGTTTGGATGATGCTCCACCACCTGGCGCAGCAGCAATCCCTGGTGGCCCTGTTGTTGGCCTCCCTGCTAGGTGTTTTTGGCCTGTACCACTTTTCGCGCACGGCCAACTGGGTGTTTGTGCGGGAGTGGTACTACGACGCCCATACGAAGGAGATGATCGAATACATTCAGGCTCAGCGCAAAGCAGATGAGCGCATACGCCTGGGCACCTACTGGACCTTTTCTCACAGCGCCAATTTCTACCGCATCACCCGCAAGCTGGATTTCCTGGACGAAATTGTATATGAGCGCAGCATTCGGCCCGACAGCCTGTACGACTATTATTATGTGGAGCCCGGCCAGGGCAGTCAGCTCCATCCGGCCTATCAGTTGGAGAAAAAGTTTGGCCTGGTGGCAGAGCTGTACAAGCGGAAGGAGTGAGTGCTGGGGAGAGGTTGCAGCACAGCGACAGTCCCGTAGGTACGAAACCTGCTACTGTTGAGCAAATTCCTTGTTGTTTTGCTGAAGCCCGGCACTAAAGTGGCCGGGCAAGGGAGCCGGGCCCGCTGAGAGCGATTGTTGCATCATACACCTTCATAAACATCTTTTAGATGTCACCTTGAGGTTGGACTGCGTGCTGGCTTGGTGCGCCGAAAGGTCTCCTGCCTTCCGCGCAGCGGGAGAAAATCATATTGTGTTGCCATGTTCCGTACCTACGGCACGGGTCCCCTGTTTTG
>RFHT01000339.1 GCA_003696835.1 Bacteroidota bacterium | reverse complement strand
TGGTTGACAAAAACAAAGTTTCATGTATGCATGCTCAATGAAGGCACTATTGGGGTATTCCCCCTTTTTTGCAGCAGGTATATGCTGAATAGATACAAGCAGAATTTGATAAGAAGAGGAGGTTAAGTGCTCATTGTTGCTAAACTACCTGCCCCTTCACGTCTTCAGCCGCAGGCTGGCCAGGTATTCGTAATGCTCACCTTCGGCCAGTAACTCACATTCATAGCCCAGGGCTTCGGCTTTGAGCCGCAGCAGGCTCACGTCCAGGTAGAGCCATTTGAAGGGCTCCCCGCGTATGTGTTCGTACTTCATGTAAAACTGAGCCTCGCCGTAAAAGCCGGCCTGCTGGTCGATGTGCATGGTGCCCGATTCATCTACATAGAGGTAGGAGACATCAGAAGAATCGAGCAGAATGCGGCCTTCGGGCTTGAGGATAGACCGCATGCGCGACAGGAAGACCTCCAGCCCCTGCAGGTCGCCCACCAGCCCGATGCCGTTCATCATCAGCAGCAGGGTATCATAAGCAGGCTGTTGCCAGGCCATAATGTCGGCATGCACCACCTCCCTGATGCCCCGCTGGCGCATCACGGCCACCGCCCCAGGCGAAATGTCGATGGCCGTTACGGGCAGGCCCATCGTTTGTAGCACCAGGCTGTGACTGCCCGCACCAGCGCCTATGTCAAGCACCCTTCCCCGGCAATATTGCAGGGCCAGTTGCTCCAGTTGGGGCATCTGCTCATAGCTTCTGAAAAACTGGGCAATGGGAATTTCATCATCATCGGCGATGTCGCATATTGCCCACAATTTGCCGTCGCGTTTGCCTGCCTGGTAGTCCAGCAGGGCCCTGCCCAGCGGGTCTTTAGCGGGATCCGTAATCAGTGTTGCCATGTGATGTATTCAGCCCAAAAGCTTAGAGTTCCCATTCATCCTGCGCACCGCCTCCCCGTGCAGACCTCATGGAATTGGCCAACTGGATGAGGCTGTCAGCTATGCGCTGGTACATTTGTACCGACTCGGAGTCGGAGAGCACGCCTATGCGCGACTTGCGGTCCACGTCTTTGAGCTGGCGGTTGATGACCTTGAGCTCTCCAAAGCGCTCGCGGTCTTCGGTTTCCTTAAAATGGGTCGCCAGGGTTTTGACGGCTTTTTCCAGCCGGTTGGCCCCCACCAGGTTGATGGCGCGCTCAGCTACCACATCGGATTCCAGCAGCTTGAGGTGCCAGGCGGGGTCAGCCGATGGGCCGGCGTGCAGTTCCCAGGGCAGCTTGCCATTTTCATCTGCCGGGCTGGCTTCGGGTTCAAACAGCAGCGCGCGCGTATTGCCGCCAGTGGCCGCTTGTACACCTGCCGAGGCTTCCTGAAAGGCCGCCTCTACCCCAAAACCGTTGGCCATGCTCTCATAAAACTGACGCGAAAACTCCTGTGCCGTGCGGTCGTTGATTTGCTGGTTGGTGGCAATGACGTAGCCCACGCCTGCATTGGCCAGTTGGCGGCTCTGCTCCAGGGTGGAGCAGCCGTTGAGAAAAACGAACTTGAGCTTGTTTTGCATGCCCAAAAAGCGGGCAAAGCTGCCGGCATCCAGCATCTCCTCCTGCCCTTTGGCCGAGTTGAGCAGCAGGCCGTAGTCATCTGCATGACCTCCATAGTGAAAAAGGCGCACCCGATTGCGTTTTTCGCGAAAAACCCGCAAAATATCCCGTATATTTGCATCGGGCAGTACGATGAGTTCGCAATAGTTCTCTTCTTCCAGTTTGCGCAGGATTTCTGATATCTGACGGTTTTCTGCGGCAATGCTCCTGAGAAAACTTCCTGCCCGGTCGTTGGCAAAAGCCAGTAAAAAAACAGGCGTGTGAGTGGCCATACGGTTTGTTTTATTTGATAAGGGCTTAATATATAAAAAATCGTAACGATTGTATTGCTAAGGCATCAACAAATTTCATTCCCATCCGTTATTTATCCAAAACAAATATGATGAACAAAACCAACATGTACGCAATTGTGGGAGCACTTCTGCTGAGTCTGAGTGCCCTGAGCTGGGTGTCTGCTCCCCCAGAAAACAACGCAGCAGTAAGCGAAGGAGCCATTACCTACGTGCTGGACATGGAGTCGGACGAAATCCCCGCCATGGCCCAGTTTATGCTCAACGGCAGTGGAATGGTGATGCGCTTCAAAGGAGACTTCGTGCGCACGGAGTTTAACATGAGCATGATGAGCAATACCACCATCATTGATGGAGCGAAGAACGAAGGGCTCATCCTCATGAGTGTGATGGGCCAAAACTGGGCCATCAAAATGGACAAGCAAATGCTCGAACAGCAGAATGAGCAGCAGGAAGAGGCCAAAATTGTTTATTCAGATGAAACCAAAAAAATAGCTGGCTATACCTGCAAAAAAGCCACCATAGAAACCAAAGACGGGGCACTGACCATGTATTACACTGAAAAAATTCAGCCCAAAAACATGAATACGCAGTACACCAATGCCCGTCTGAAAGGCGCGCCCCTCCAGTTTGAAATGAAAATGGATGCTGCCAATACTGTGATTACCATGATCGCCAAAGAGGTTTCTACCGATAAGCAGGACCCTTCCCTCTTCAGCCTGGAAGTTCCCGATGGCTATGAAGTGAAAACCATGGAAGAACTGCAGAGTATGCAGGGAAAATAAGTAGGAGAAACACCTGAAAAACAAATGAGCGCAAGACTGGGCATACCTGGTCTTGCGCTTGTGTTTTGAATACGATGGTGCATTCAGCGCGCCAGGGACTCGTAGCTTTTTACCACCTCATAAAATGCGTTCAGCAGGCTGTCGTAGTCGGCTTGTGAAACGGCGCTGAGCTGAAAGCCCAGCATGTAGTCCTGCCCCGGGTCCAGGTAGGCAAAGGCGAGGTATCGCTGGCTGCGTCCGCCGGGATGTTGGGGCAGATACAATTCCATGAACTGGGCAGTTGTGCCTGAGGCAGTTTGCAGGGGGCTGGCTTCCCGGCGAACCTGGGCATGCTGCCCGGCCACAAAGGTATTCTTCAGCCATTGCAGCAGGGCATGCACGTTGGGTTGTTCGGCCTGTTTGCGGATGTAAGACACCCGTATATGGGGTTTATCCAGGCGCAGGGCGTCATTGGAGCGCAAAAACGTGATGATGTCGCCCGATGCTTCGTCCAGCCGGGCATTATTCATCCAGGGAAGTTGGGCGTTGGCATAGGGCTTGATCCCATCGGGGTAGCTCAGCCTGAAGTGCAGGCTGTAGGCGTGAATTTCCAGGCTACGGGCGGCCGTTTGGGTTACCTGGGGGAAGGCCTGCAACTGCACGGGCTGAAAACCCGTAGAGTGGGAAGTGCCGCTGTGCTGATCAGAAGTACAATGCAGTAGCATACCAGCCAGCAGGCAACAGGCGCAAAGGAGGCAGAAAGTTTTTTTCTGTGCAGAAATCCGGAAATGGGCAGTAGGCATGGGAAATGGTTTTTATGCAAAATACAACGCTTCTTGCTCTTTGAAAAATAGCGCCGTATTTCCCAATATTATTTTGTAAATTTGTATCACAAAAGTAAATGCCAACGATATGCAGGAACCCATGATCAAAGTTTCGGAAGAAGCCCTCAAACACATTGCGGAACTTCGGAAGCAGCAGGGATATGACGACAGTTACGGGCTAAGGGTAAGTGTGGTAGGCGGAGGCTGTTCCGGCTTGTCCTATAAGCTCGATTTTGACAATCAGGAGCAGGCCGGCGACCACATTGTCGAAGACAAAGGAGTAAAAATATTTGTCAACATGAAGAGCTTGCTCTACCTCGTAGGTACCGAGCTCGACTACAGCGGGGGGCTCAGCGGCAAAGGCTTCCACTTTGCCAACCCCAATGCATCGCGTACCTGTGCCTGTGGCGAAAGTTTTTCTGTGTAAAAACGGTTTTTACCCCTGAAGGTATTACCCGGGCCCTTCACCGGGCCATAACTCCAGCATCATGCCCAAATTTGCCTACCCCATCGTCCAAAAGCTGTATGAACACGACTTTTGGATAGACCCCGCCATCCTTGAGGAGATCATCAGCCTGGGAGAGGCCGTGCTGCCCGACCTGCAAGCGGTGCTGATAGACGCCATGGACAACTATGAGCAATACGCCGACGCCGAGGAAGTGCATAATGACACCCACAACTTCGTGGCCCATGCCCTGTACCTGCTCGGCTTCATGAAAGCAGAAACTGCTTTTCCGCTGATCAGGCAGTTCTTTTCCCAGCCCCTGGAGGTGATATTTTTCTGGCTCCCTCAACTTGCCATTGCACAGGATGTGGCAACCATCTGCCTGACCAATTGCGGCCATGCCCATATTGAGGAGATCATGCGGATGTTTCGCGAAGTGGAGCAGGATAATATTCTGGTGCAAACTTCCCTCATTAACAGCCTGGCCCTTATCGGGTATCAGCATGAACAAAGCCGTCCGGCCATAGTAAACTTTTTTGTCGATCTGCTCGATGACCCTCAGCAGTTGTTGCGTTCCCGGCGGCCCAAAATCATTTCTATGCTGCCTGGTGATAAGCAGCAAGAGAAAAACCTGAAAAAGCATCTACCCGAAATATTGGGCCTTTATGCAGATGCTATGCTGCTGATGGGGGAATGCCTCAAACAAACCCCCCTGCTGGAAAAAATTCAGCAGTTGATGCGGGAAGGCAAGATTGATGAGGCCTATCTGGATGCCGAAAGAATAGAGCAGCCTGATGATTTCCTCTATTTCCCTACCAACATAAACGAGCATTATGTGCGCTTGCGTCAGATCCTGATGGAGGAGTTTGGGGAGGAACTGGAAGAGCTGGGCTTCCTGGAGGAGACCTTGGCAGAGGAGCCAGAGCTGGATTACCTTCCCCCCCTTACCCACATAGAGCAGCTCCGCTGGATGTATTGTTCCCTCATGCCGGAGTCGCCCGAGTATTTACAAGAAGTATTTGAAAGCGGGGAGGCCCTGCTGCCCGACCTGAAGCTGATGGTGCAGCACTTCATTGAGCACGAGGCTGAATACGCCCCGGCCTGGGATCATCCAAACGGTGCCTACTTTCTGCAGCATGCATTTTTGTTTTTACGTGCCCTCAAAGCCACAGACAGTTTCCCCCTTCTGCTGGAGTTGTTGCGCAAAGAAGCGGAGGTGTTGAAGCAGGCCATAGAGGCAGGCTATTTTACTAATGTAAACTACTCCTATGTGGCCGAAGCCGGCCGGCACTATAAGGAAGAGATCGAGGAGCTGCTCTTTGATCCCCTGGTGAGCGACTATGCCAAAGATAACCTCTTAATAGGCATGCTGCAAATGGGGTTGCGCTTTGAGTCAGAGCGATTGTGGGTAGCTTCTTTGCTCGAAAAGCTCATTCAACACAGCCTGAAGCGCTTACAACGGCAAGAAGAGGATAAAGAAGATATGCCGCTTGTTGATTTTGTGGTAAACCAGGTATATGTTTACCTGCATTTCTCTGGAGGAAAGTATCCGGCCTGGCTGAGGGAGGCCTGGCACAAGTCTCCGGAGCTGAGCCAGTATGAAGACGTGCGCATTGGGCTGCCCGTTCAGCCAGATTATGTGCCGGAGACCATCGTCGATTGTTATCAATTATTGTTTGCTAACTTTATGGAGGAGATGAAGGAGGGGCTGGAGATGCTCGAGCGCATGGGAATTGAGGAAATAGACGAGCTGGAGGCCTTTCTGGAAAAGGAAGACGAGCTTAACAACGGCCATGCTGCTGCTTTACCCCGGGAGGGACTGCCTGCAGGATCACCTATTGCTGATGGAGGCACCCACTTCAGGGCGGCTCCCAAAGTAGGCCGCAATGACCCCTGCCCCTGCGGAAGCGGCAAAAAGTACAAGAAGTGCTGTGGCAGATAGGGGAATATTCGCCCCGCTTATTTCGATTTTTCCAACTTTTTTCAGCAAAAATCTTATTTCATTTACCTAAAGCATTGACTTTTAGGGAATGAATCTCTAATATCGTAGAATTTATTCGTGCTGGGTGTTGTCCGAATAGCTTTCAACCACAGGAGTTTTCGCCCCATCTACTACATCTTTATGCGTTGGGTTAAATTTTTTCTTTCTTTTCTCATTATGCTAGTCCTGATTTGGGTACTTGGGCGACCCATCGGGCCAGCTACTTTTGCCACGGGCAGGTTCTTTAATCCCTTTGAAGGGTTCTGGTGCAATGCTGCCGAAAGCCCGGCCCCTTCGGGCCAGCTTCCCGGCCTCAAAGAGCCGGTAGAGGTGGTGTTTGACGAGCGAAATGTGCCCCATATTTTTGCCCGAAATGAGGAGGACCTCACCTATATGCAGGGCTACCTCACGGCCCGCGACCGCCTGTGGCAAATGGAGTTTCAGGTTTTTGCTGCTGGTGGCAGGCTTACCGAGCTGGTGGGCCGCGGCCCAAACGATGCCGTACTAAACCTCGACCGCCAGGCCCGCCGCCAGGGCATGATAATGGGGGCCCGCAACTCCCGCGAGCAGGTGATGCAAAACCCCGAAACTCGTTCCGTGATCCAGGCCTACACCCGGGGCATCAACGCCTTCATCAACCAGCTCGACTTTGCCCACCTCCCCCTGGAGTACAAGCTGCTCAACTACCAGCCCGAACCCTGGACCGAACTCAAAACTGCCCTGCTGCTCAAGTACATGGCCAACAACCTCTCCGCCAGGGCCGACGACATCGCCTACACCAACGCCCTCAGCTTGTGGGGAAAAGAAGTATTTGACCTGCTGTATCCCGAAAGACCCTACAGCGAGTCGCCCATCATTCCCGAAAAAGTGCCCCCCCGTTTTGGCCGAAGAAGCCTCAACCTCTGGGAATTTGAGCCCGAACCACCGCCACCACCGCCTGCCAATTACCATCCCGACTCCCTGCTGCTGCCCTCCGACCTGCTCAACCAGCCCGACCGCAACATCGGCAGTAACAACTGGGCAGTCTCAGGCAAAAAAAGCGTAACCGGAAAGCCCCTGCTGGCCAGCGACCCCCACCTGGGCCTCAACCTGCCTTCTATCTGGTACGAAATCCAGCTCAATGCCCCCGGTGTGAACGTTTATGGGGCTTCCCTGCCCGGTGCACCCGGCGTTATCATTGGTTTCAACGACTCCATCGCATGGGGGGTGACCAATGCAGGCAGGGATGTAATGGATTTTTACCGCATTACCTTCAAAGACGACAAGCGGGAAGAATACCTCTTCGAAGGACGCTGGATGAAAACCTCTCAGGAAATAGATACCTTTTACATCAAAGGAGGAGAAGTATTCTACGATACCGTGATCCATACCCATATAGGACCGGTGATGTACGACCGAAACTTCGGCAACATGCCTGTGCCCCTGGCAGTAAAATGGATGGCACAGCAGCCTTCTAATGAAGCCCTCACCTTTCTCAAACTCAACCGGGCCCGCAACTATGAGGACTACGTAGAGGCCCTGACCCATTACCAGTGCCCGGCTCAAAACTTTGTCTTTGCCAGTGCCGCAGGCGATATCGCCATCTGGCAGCAGGGAAAATTTGTCAACAAATGGATGCAGCAGGGCCGCTTTGTGCTGGATGGCGCCAGGTCGGACCACCTGTGGAATAGCTACATCCCCCAGGCCCACAATCCCCACATCCTCAATCCCGAACGCGGCTTTGTAAGCTCGGCCAACCAGCACCCCGCCGATCCCACCTACCCCTATTACTACAATGGCTCCTTTGAGGGCTATCGCAACCGCCGCCTCAATGAGTTGCTCTCACGCGATTCCCTCTCACTGGAAGACATGAAAGCCTTCCAGCAGGATAACTACGGCCTGATGGCTGCTGATGTGCTGCCCCTGCTGCTGAGCGAACTGGATACCAACCTGCAGGGCGTCGAACTGCAGGCACGCAGGGAACTCGAAGGCTGGAACTATATGTACGATGCCGACCTCATTGCCCCTACCATTTACCAGTGCTGGTGGGACAGCCTCTACGCCAGTATTTGGGAGGATGAGTTTAAAGCTGCAGGCCTGCCCCTGCGCAGGCCCAAGCTGAGCACCACCATCGGGCTGCTGCGCGACAGCGCCCAGTTCCGCTTTTATGACAATATTCATACTCCCGGGCAGGTGGAAGACCGCAAAACCCTCATCAACCAGAGCTTCAGGCAGGCCATCGCCCATTTGTCACAAGAAATGGGCGAACCCCAAAACTGGCTTTGGTATGTGTATAAAAATACCCAGGTGGTGCACCTGGCCAGGCTGAGACCCTTCAGCAGGTACCAGATCCGCATCGGTGGTTACCAACACATCCTCAATGCCACCAGCCGCAGGCATGGCCCCTCCTGGCGCATGGTGGTGGCCCTGGGCGACAAGCCCGAGGCCTATGGCGTGTACCCCGGCGGCCAAACCGGCAACCCCGGTAGTAAAGCCTACGACGGCTTTATCGACAATTGGGCCAGTGGCGATTACTTTAAGCTGCTTTTTATGCGAAGTCCCGAGGATGCCATAGGCCAGGATGTGAAAAAGCAGTTGTTTAGTCCCAATAATAAGTAAGCAAATGAAATTTCTGTTCCGCTTTTTGCTGATTTTGATCCTGGGGTTTTTCCTGATGAAGGTGCTGCCGTTCTGGTCGGCTGCACTGGCGGCCTTTGTGGTGGGACTGGGATTGAGCGAAAAGCGAAAGCGCCGGATGTTTGCCAAAAAACAAGCCTATCCCTTCAGTTTCTGGGCTGGCTTTCTCGCCATGTTTTTACTTTGGGGGGGCATGGCTGTAATCAAAGACCAGCAGAATGGTGGGTTGCTCAGCGCAAAAATTGCCCAGCTCATCACCCGCTCGGCCGAGGCCGACCCTTCCGGCTCCTGGACCATGATACTGGCAGCTGCCCTCATTGGCGGCTTGTTGGGAGGCTTTGGTTCCCTCAGCGGCAACCTGCTGGGCGAAGCCATCAAGCACTGAGAAAGGCAAAGTAGTGATGCGGAATGAACAACTGCTTGGCTTGTCTCCTCTCAAAAAATCGCTGTGCGATATTACTTGCCCGATTTTTGGGCCATGGTCATCCCCAGACCCAGCAGCAGCAGCACCCCGCCGCTAATGCTTACCCAGTTGAGGCGATGCTTTTCATTTTTAGAGACCTCCAGGTCTTTGGAGATTCTCACTTCTCCGATTTCCACAGCAGTATCTCTTTCTGCATACACAGTGGCTCCGTAAAGCGTAATGCCCAGACCCAGTACAATGAGTAAAATATGAAGTGATTTTTTCATAAGTTGGGGGTTTGGTGTTCAAAATAGAAAAAATAGTTGAAAAATGGGTATGCCAGACAAGGGAGAAAAAAACAAAGCGCAGAAAATCAGGGATTCGCTGCCTTCAGAACGGCTGGTGTATGCACCTGCTGTGCAGCAGGCCCTGGAGGAAGGGCGTGCAGTGGTGGCCCTGGAGTCCACCATCATTGCACATGGCATGCCCTACCCCCAAAACCTGGAGACCGCCCGGAAGGTGGAGGCGGCCGTAGCAGAGGAAGGCGCCGTGCCGGCCACCATTGCCATCTTGCAGGGACGCATTCACCTGGGGCTGGAGCCGGAGCAGCTGCACTACCTGGCTACTGCCCCACAGGTAGAAAAAGCCAGCAGGCGGGACATTCCGCTGCTGCTGGCCCGCAGGCAGGACGCCGCCACCACCGTGGCGGCCACCATGATTGCCGCCGCCCTGGGCGGCATAGCTGTATTTGCCACCGGTGGCATTGGGGGCGTGCACCGGGGCGCAGCCCAAAGTTTCGACATCTCCGCCGACCTGCAGGAACTGGCCCGCACCAACGTGGCGGTGGTATCGGCCGGCGCCAAAGCCATACTGGACCTCGCCCTCACCCTGGAATACCTCGAAACCCTGGGAGTGCCCGTGATCGGATACCAAACCGATGAATTTCCTGCTTTTTACAGCCGGGAAAGTGGCCTGCCTGTGCCCGCACGCATGGACACGCCCCGGGACATTGCATGCTGCCTGGCCGCCAAGTGGCAACTCGGCCTGCAGGGGGGCGTGCTCATTGCCAACCCCATCCCCCAGGCGCACAGCATTCCCCCCAAACAAATAGAAGCTGCCATAGAAAAAGCCCTGGAGGAGGCACAAGCTGCGAACGTAAGGGGAAAAGCCCTCACCCCTTTTCTGCTGGGCCGCATTGCCCGCTTAACTCAGAACCACAGCTTGTTTTCCAATATCGAACTGGTACTCAACAACGCGCGCCTGGCCGCACGCATCGCCAGGGCGTTTGCCAACCTGCCGGAATCAACAACTGCCAGATAGCCCTGTTGCAACCGGTAACTGTACTAGCGCGCCATGCCCCGCTCATTGATGTACTGCCGGCAGGGCTGCTCACCGCAGGTGTAGCTCAACTCCAGCCAGCCAGTCCCCTCCAAACCTTTGAGCTCCAGGCCGTTTCCCTTTTTTCTGATGGCGAACAGAAAGTTGGCCAGCTCTTCATTTGGCTTTCTCTTCCGATTGACAGCGGTCATTCCATACTGGTCAACGGCCTGCCATACACCCGGTGGCATGCTGAATGAGAGGTCCGTCCAGGCACAGCCCTTTTCGCATTGAAGCCGGATGCCATTTTCTGTAGTTTCTGTCAATATCCGGAAATACTCCTGCGGCTGAACGGTCTGTTATTTAACATGCTGCTCGCCTGAAATACCCATGAAAAGGAAAGCAGCCAGCAGAGAGGCAGGCACAATGCTAAGACGTAAGCGTTTCATAGTTGCGGTGGTTTGAATAGTGTTGCTGGATAAACTAAACGAATGTAGTAATTTTTTTTAAAAAAGAAAATAGTAGTGGCACGGGCCTAGGTTTTTGGGGGGAATGGAAATAAATCGGTATGTTTGGATATAAACCCTTTCCGCATCAAAGCGGGAAGGTCGAAATCTCCAATTCTTCTCACATGCCCCCCATCACCTCCTACTGCAAAGCCGTCACCCTGGGCCAGCTTGCTCCTTACCATACCACCTATCACGATCAGGTATATGGCTTTCCGGCCAAAAACGACGATGAGCTCTTTGGGCGTATGCTCATGGAGATCAACCAGGCTGGTTTGTCGTGGGATACCGTGCTGCGGAAACAGCATAGCCTACGTGAAGCCTATGCCAATTTTGATGTGGCGGCTGTGGCCCGCTTTCAGGAAGCCGATATTGAACGCCTGCTGCAAAACCCCGGCATCATCCGTATGCGGCGCAAGGTGGAGGCCGCTATTCACAATGCCCAACAAATAGAAGCCATACAGGCAGCCTACGGCTCCCTGGCCCATTGGCTGGATACCCACCATCCGCTTAGCCTGGAAGAATGGGTGAAATTGTTCAGAAAAACCTTTCGCTTTATGGGAGGCGAAATCACCAAGGAGTTTTTGAGGGGAGCTGGTTACCTGCCGGGCGCACATGAGCCCGACTGCCCCGTGTATGAGCAGGTGAAGCAGCACAATCCCCCCTGGCTACGCGCAAAGGGCAGCTAGAAACATCCGCACCCGGCAAGCTTGTTTTATTTTTTTTGCACGAATGATTGATAATCAGCCACTTGTGATTGGTGTCTCCACACGTGCCTGCAACTGTGATATGCTGTATTGCGTCCTGGAGGTAAGTATTTAATGTGGAGAAAATATGAAAACATACCTAAAACGATATGCCCGCTGGGCCGCTGTACTGCTGCTGCTGGGCATGATGAGCGGCGCGAGCGCTCAATCTTATCGCTCCTATTCCTCTGAACGGGCCACCATACAGGCCTTGGAAAGCGAGCTGGCAGACTTGCAGTCCATGGATGTGCGCGGGCTGGACAAGCGCGAGCGCAAAGCCATCAAAAGGAAAAAGCGCCTGCTCAAGAAACGCATCGACCGCTTGTATTACAGCGAATGGCGCCGGGTGCAGGCCTCTAATCCCTATGCAAGAAATCACCGCCATGATGGGGCATACCGCTATGGCTATCCCTATTATGGGCGCTACTACCGGCCGCATTATCCCATCAGGCGCATCTACATCATCCGCAGGTAAGGCCATCGTTTAGCAGATATATTGCCTTTGGTGTAAGCAGTTCCCGCTTTTGTGGGAACTGCTTGCGTTTTATAAACAAATTGGCATCACTGCTTACATTCCATATAAAATAATATACAATATGTGTATTTTTGTTATATGGAACTATGTAGTGCTCGTCTATTGGGTGTTTGGGTAATACTGTGCGCCGTATGCACGGTCTGGGCTCAGCCCGTGGCCGACTTTCAGGCGAATGTTACCACGGGCTGTGCGCCCGTATCTATCCGTTTTGAGGACCGGAGTGAGGATGCTGTGGCCTGGGAATGGGACCTGGGGGTAACTTCTTCTGTGCAACAAAACCCCGTGATTTTTTACCTGCAGCCAGGAGTGTATGACATACGATTGATCGTAACGGATGCCAATGGGCTGAGAGATACCCTGCTACGGCGCAATTACATTGCTGTTTATGCACCTCCACGGGCCGACTTCCAGGCTGATGATACCTTGCTGTGTACCGGTGAAACCATTCAGTTCAGTGATTTATCCACAAAAGGATCAGGCGATATAATAGACTGGTCGTGGGCATTTGGAAATGGACAGTTTAGCCATGATCAAAACCCTCAATACGCCTATCCAGGCGCAGGTATCTACAATGTGCGTTTGAAAGTGACAGACGAAAATGGATGTACGGCCATTCGCACCAGGCGAAATTACATAGAAACCAACGGCCCCCAGGCCAATTTTACCGTGGACAAGCGCACGGGCTGCAACACCCCCTTTACCGTCAATTTTACCAGCACCCAAAGCAGCGGCACCCACTTCTGGGACTTCGGCGACGGCAACACCTCCACCGCTGTGAATCCCGTGCATACCTACACCCAATACGGGCAATACACCGTGCTGCACCAGATAACCTCAGCCCTGGGCTGTGTATCTACCACCCGAAAGGAAAATTTCATCTTTGTGGGGAACAATACCTTAGCCATCAGCTTAAACGATACCTCCTACTGCGAAGGAGAGGCGGTTGGTTTTTCTACCAATGCGCCTTCCAACAGCAGTCTGCTGTGGGATTTTGGGGATGGCAACACCTCTACGGCATTTTCTCCCTCCCATGTATATGCCACCGCCGATACCTTTGAGGTGCAGTTGCAGGTAAGCGAAACCAATGGCTGCACCTCCAACCTTACCCAAAGGGTGATCATCAACCCCTATCCCATTCCGGCTTTTACCGTAGATGGACCCACCAAAGGGTGCGAGCTGCCCTTTGAGGTGCAGTTTCAGGACCAGTCGCAGGGCGCCATTTCCTGGTACTGGCTCACCGGGGATTCGCATACCTACACCAGCCCCAATCCCTTTCATACCTATACGCGGGAGGATTCCTTTACCGTCATTTTGGCAGTGAGGGGACCGGGTGGGTGCCTGCGTACAGCCTTTGGGGTGGATTATATTGTTACCGAGGAACTGCAGGCAGCTTTTAGTGCCGATGTGCGGGGGGGCTGTGTGCCCCTCGAAGTACACTTTGCCGATACCACTCAACACATTTTTCCCATCACCAGCAGATTGTGGGATTTTGGTGATGGCACCACCTCCACCCAGGAAAATCCGGTACACACCTATACCCAAACCGGCTGGTACACCGTAAAGCTCATACTGAGCAACTCCGAAGGCTGTACCGATACCCTGGTCAAGCAAAACTACATTGGCGTGGGCACACCGCCCACCGTGGACTTTGAGGCCGATACCCTCCGCAGCTGCGCCCGCACAGATGTGCAGTTCACCAACCTCAGCCAGGGTGCGGACCAGTACGTTTGGGATTTTGGCGATGGCACGCGTAGCAGCCAGCAGCACCCCCGCCATCAGTTTGTACAGCTCGGCTGGCTGGACGTGGAGTTGACCGCTTCAGACAAGGGCTGTGAGAATAGCCTGAAAAAACCCCAGTACATCGAAATACTGGCTCCCTTGCCGCAGGTGCTCATCAGTGACAGAACCTTGTGCGATATTCCCGCCACGGTATCGTTCAGCAACCTCTCGCAGGCAGCCGACTCCTGGCAATGGCACTTTGGCGACCCCGCCAACACCACCTCCACCCAAAACCACCCTACTTTTACCTATACCGAAGAAGGAACCTATGTCGTCACCCTTTCCGGCACCAATGATTCCACGGGCTGCAGCGCGACATTCAGAGACTCCATCAAAGTACTGACCCTTGACCCCCTGATGATTTCCAACGTCAACCGGGGGTGTGGGCCCCTTACGGTTTATTTTGCCGATTTGTCTCAAAATGCCAGCAGCTGGTACTGGGATTTTGGAAATGGAAAAACCAGTAGCCTGCAATACCCGGGCAGCCTGTACGATTCAGTGGGAACCTATGATGTGTTTTTGCGCGTATCCAATGCCATTGGCTGCGCCGACAGCATATTTATGCCCAATTACATAGAAGTATTGGGAGTGGAGGCCAGCTTTGGTACACAGGATACCCTCTTGGGCTGTGCGCCCCTGCCCGTACAGCTTAGGGATTCCTCCTACGGCACGGCAAACATCGTACAGTGGGACTGGGATTTTGGAGACGGGCAAAGCAGCAGCCAGCAGCATCCCCAGCATGTGTTTACCGAAGAAGGCATATATGACATTCTGCTTACGGTTACCGACGCCGATGGCTGCATGGACAGCCTGCGCAGGCAGAGCTGGGTGGAGGTAACCCGCCCCGTGGCCAACTTTTCAGCTGATTACCCCATTAATTGCCCCGGCAATCCCATCTACTTCGCCGACCAGTCCAGTGGAAAGGGGCTGGTGTACCTCTGGGATTTTGGAGATGGAACCACCGAAACCATTCCCAACCCCAAACACAGCTACGCCCAGCCAGGCACCTATACGGTGAGTCTGACGGTAACGGATGTTTATGGCTGTGTGGACAACATGACCAAAACCGCCTATATCACTATAGCTGAGCTGCCAAACAGTTTTGAAGCGGATACACTCAGCTCATCCTGCCCTCCCCTGGATGTGCGTTTCCATCTGACCGACTCCTGCATACAGGGATTGGTGGATATTTACTGGGACTTTGGCGACGGCGGATTTGCCACTGACTGCAACCCCAGCTATACCTATACCAGTGCAGGCCAGTTTGATGTAACAGTAACTATGTCCTCCCCTTCGGGTTGTGGGGCAACCATCACCCGCCCCGGGCTCATCAAAACCGGAGGCCCTCAGTCCAGCGTGACCATAACGGGGCAGGCGGTATGTCCGGGCAGCCCGGTAAGCCTGCAGGCCCAGTCGGATACGGGGGTGGATTTCGAGTGGGTGCTGGGCGATGGCAGCACCGCTTCAGGAGCAAGCGTGGTACATACCTATGCCGAGCCCGGCATATACATTCCCGTGCTGATCTCCACAGACAGCCTGGGGTGCAGGGTGCTGGCACAGGCGGCTGACTCTGTAGTCGTTTATTCGCCTCCTCTTACTGACTTCCGTGCTTCCGATACCGTGCTGTGTGATGCAGGAGTGGTTCAGTTTTATGGAGAAAACGATCCCCAGGTGCCCGTATTTCAGTGGCAGTGGGAGATGGGGGATGGCCAAACAGAAAACGGCCAGTCGCCTGCTCATTTTTTCCAGCACAGTGGAAGCTATGACATACGTCTCATCACCACTTCCGGTATGGGCTGTACCGATACCCTCACCAAAACCGCCTTTATCGAGGTGCTGGACTCCCCGCAGCCCCTCATGGCCGTGAGCGATACCAGTGGTTGTGCACCCCAGCCTATCGCCTTTCAGGCGCTGGCGCCCCTGCACGCCAATGGGCAGGTGGTGAGCTGGAGCTGGAATACGGGCGATGGCTCAAGCCAGCAGGGCGCCCAGTTTCAGCATACCTACCAGGCGGCCGGTACCTACAAAGCCAAGCTGCTTATCACCGACGAAGCAGGCTGTGTGGGCAGCACCGACCAAACCATTGTGATCCATGAGCCGGAGCAGGCGACCTTCAGCGCCAGCAGTACAAGTGGTTGTGCCCCCTTTGAGGTGCAGTTTACCGATGAAAGCCCCAATGCCCAAAGCTGGTTGTGGGACTTTGGCGATGGGACTACCTCCATTGCCCAACACCCTGTACATACTTATACCCAAAAGGGACCATACCAGGTGAAGCTAAGCACTACAGATATAAACGGATGCACTTCCTCTTATACCTATCCTTCCCCCATAGAGGTGAGCCAGCCCGAAGCTGCCCTGGCCCTGAGTACACAGCAAATATGTGTGGGTGATACTCTCCGGTTGCAGGATCAAAGCCAGTCGGTGCGCCCCCTGCTGAGCTGGGAATGGTCCTTTGGAGATGGCAATGGCAGCATGGCCGCCAACCCCACCCACGCATACAGCCAGGCAGGTATGTATGATATACAACTCGTGATTCAAACCGATGCAGGCTGTCGCGACACCCTGCTGCTGCAGCAGGCCGTGGAGGTTTTTCCCTTGCCACAAACTCAGTTGCTCGCGGCCGATACTGCAGCCTGTATGCCTTTCGCCGTACAGCTCAGCACGGCTGCCGTCCAGCCACCTGCTGCATCCCTGGCCACCTGGAAGTGGAACATGGGCGATGGCAGCCAGTACCAGCAGCCTTCAGTGGAGCACACTTATCATACGGCCGGCACCTATACCGTTGTACTGGAAGTGACCGATACGCGCGGATGCAGCAATACCCTTCGCCAGCTATTCACTGCCTACCCCCTGCCAGTGGCAAATTTTGCCCTGCAGGACAGTTTCGGCTGTGCACCTTTTCAGGCGCTATTTTCCGACCAGAGCACCAAAGCTGTCAGCTGGCAGTGGGACTTTGGCGATGGAAGCAGCAGTACCCAGCAACACCCAACGCATGAATATGCACAAGATGGAACCTATACCGTTTCACTGGCTGTGACCGATAGTCACGGTTGCTCCGACACCCTCAGCAGAACCAATCTCATTCACCTGGCTCACCCCCAGGCAAACTTTACCCAAACCGATTCGGTGACTTGTCCGGGCAGCAGCATCAGTTTTACTGACCTGAGCCAGGCCGACAGTTCCCTGCTGGGATGGCATTGGGATTTTGGCGATGGGGCCAGCTCGGCTGAGCAGCACCCCAACCATGTTTATACACAAAGCGGCAACTATGACGTCAGCCTTACGGTAACCGATGTATTTGGCTGTACACATCGCTTCGCACGGCCACAGGCCGTGCAGGTGATGGCGGATGCTCCACCTGCAGCTGTGGACATACTTACGCTGGATGTGGTATCTGATGAAGCCATTTCCATCCAGTTTCATGCTTATCCCAACCTGGCAGGAGATTTTGCCGCCTATCAGCTTTATCGCAGCACAGACGGTGGCGCTTACGGCCTGGTGAAAGAAATATTCCAGCCCGGCGATACCCTCATACTGGACAATGGCCTGCAAACCCGCAACCATATCTACTGCTACAAAGTGCTGGTCAAATCCCGCTGTGGCAGCACCACGCCCCTGGAGCAGGCGGGCCCGCACTGTAGCATACTGCTGCAAACCTTCCCGGCCGAGGGCGAAGTGCAATTACAATGGTCCCCCTATACAGGTTGGGAGCCGGAGAGCTACCGACTCTACCGAACACCCGACTATGGCATGGGCCAGGCCCAGCTCCTGAGCACCGTGGCCGGCCATGTACGCGAGTTTACGGATACAGATGTGAGTTGCCGCGGTTCCTACACCTACCGCGTGCAGGCTGTGGCTCGTAAAGGGCGGCAGAGTTTTTCCAACATTCAGCGGGGTACTCCCACGCACACACCCCCTACCGACAGTGCGCACATCGTAGTAGTAAGTGTGGAAGACAATCAATACGTGAGTGTGGAATGGGAGGCGCCTGAGGTTCCCGGCCTGAATCAGCTTATTTTAGAGAAAAATGATGGTACGGGATTCCGCGAGTTGTACACCCAGTCTGTTGGAAGTACCAATAAAAAGTACCAGGACGAGCAGGTAGCGGTGGATGAACAGGCTTATGCTTACAGGGTTTTTGCAGCTGATAGTTGTGGAGATAAAACGCCTTTGGGGCGCACCGGCAACAGCATCCACCTTTCAGCCAAAAAGCAGGGCGGGCAGTTGTACTTTAACTGGAATCCCTACCAGGGATGGGCCAAGGGAGTGGCAACATACAGCCTGGAGGTATTTGACGAGCAGACGGGTTTGTTTGAGCAGGTAGCTGAAATACCCGGCAACCAGACAGAGTTTGTGGCCCAGCAAAGCCAGCTCGACCAGCCGGTGCATTGCTACCGCATCATTGCGCACGAGCTCGGAGGAAAAGGCAAGCTAAGCATATCAAACGAGCGTTGTAGCAGCCCCGATCCGCAGCTTTTTTCGGCCAATGCTTTCAGTCCAAATGACGATGGCATCAATGACATATTCCTCATTAAAAGTGCATTTTTAAATCAATTCGAATTAACCATTTTCAACCGCTGGGGGCGAAAAGTGTTTCATAGCACAGATATTCAGCAGGGATGGGACGGGCATTTGCCCGGAGGCGGGATTGCACCCCAGGGCGTATATGTATTCGTGGCCAGGGGAGTGAGCCTCAATGGCGAAGTGATTCAGCGGCAGGGCAGTGTGATGCTCATCCGCTGAGTTTGATACTGGCGGGCCTGGCTATTCATTCGCCTGCTTCATCTCATAATACCCAGCTAAATACTACACCCACCCACCATCGACCCGGTAAACCACCTGTCAGATGAGTAAATATCGGGCGATTTTAATATGCTGCTTGCTTGTTTATGGAAATTTGGATGCACAAACGACACTGGACTTTAGCGCTTCAGAGGAAGTGGCTTGTGCACCGGCTGTGATACAATTTAAGTCTGATGCCGCGCAGGTTGTTGCCTGGAAATGGAGACTGGGCACGCAGACCTCTACCCAGCAAAAGCCCAGCGCCCTGTTTGCAGAGCCGGGGGTTTACGACATACAGTTGGTGGTGAAATATGCCGATGGCCGACAAGACAGCCTGAGCAAACCCGCTTTTATTCGCATTTACCAAAAACCCACTGCTGCTTTTGAACTGGAAACCGATCAGGCCTGCCTTCATCAGCCCGTAAGCTTTACCGATATGTCCAGCCCCGGCGACGGGCAAATTGTGCGTTGGGAGTGGGATTTCGGCAATGGCTTTACCGACTCTGTGCAGCACCCGGTGCATACCTACAGCCAGCGAGGTAGTTTTCCGGTTTCGTTGGTGGTAAAAAACGAATACGGTTGTCAGGATGAAGCCCGTGTGGCCGATGCCATTACCATACAGGCACCACAGGTGGAGTTTGAAGCAGAAAACATCATCAGCTGTGGCCCGCCGCTGGAAACCCACTTCAGCAGTGGGCAGCCCGGGCAGCACTTCTGGGATTTTGGCGACGGCCAAACCGCTTCCGAGCCCGATCCCACCCATGTTTACACCCAAAACGGAAGCTTTACCGTAACCCACGTCATAACCGACAGCCAGTCCTGCACCGATACCCTGCGCAAAACGCACCTGGCCAATATTGGCGTTAATACCCTGGGGATTGCCGCCCTGGACTCCAGTATTTGCATCACAGAGCCCGCACGCTTTACGGCCCTTACTTCCCCCCAAAGTCAGGTGAGCTGGAATTTTGGCGACAGTACCTTTTCTAACCAGCTCAACCCGGTGCACCAGTATCAGCATCCCGGTATCTATGAAGTTTCGGCGCACATAGCCGACCCCAGCGGCTGCCAAACACAGGCAAGCCTCAGCATAGAAGTGTATCCACGGCCGGTAGTCAACTTTAGCGCCCGGGATACAACCGTGGCCTGTGAGCTGCCTTATACCCTCCGGTTGCAGGATGAATCCCAGCACGTCAGCAGGTGGTTGTGGCATTTTGGCGATGGCAGCCAGTCCCCCGGGCAGCATCCCAGCCATACCTACCTGGAAGAAGGACGTTTTGATGTGCGACTGGAAGTGGAAAATGCCGGAGGATGCCGGGCTGTGCTGGAGCGGACAGACTGGGTGATCATCGAACAAACCGAAGCCCGTATGTGGGCCAACCGGCGCGCTGGCTGTGCACCTCTGAGCGTTCAGTTTCGCGACACCAGTAAGTCGGTCTATCCCATTACTGAATGGTTGTGGGATTTTGGCGACGGCATGCAAGCCACAGGGCCCAACCCTGCACACACCTATCAGCAGCCGGGTAGCTATACCGTGAGTCTGGTGGTGACCAACAGCCGGGGCTGCAGGGATACCCTGGTGCAACCGGCTATGGTGGTGGCGGGTACAAAACCCCAGGTGGATTTTCGGGCCGATACCACCAAAACCTGTGCGCTGAGCAACGTATTGTTCACCAACCTCTCCTCCCAGGCCGATGCCTATATCTGGGCTTTTGGAGACGGTGATACCGCCATGAGCGAGCATGCCGTGCATGCCTTTGGTGCCCTGGGGCACATGGATGTCATGCTCATCGCCTTCAACAACGGCTGTGCAGATACCCTCATCCGGCCTGCCTACATAGAAGTGCTGGCCCCTTTGCCCATTGTGGCCATCAGCAACAAACGCATTTGCGACCTGCCGGCAAAGGTACAGGTGTACAATTTTTCCCTGGATTACGATTTTGCCAGCTGGAATACGGCCCCTCCCGGCCAGAGCCAGGCATTTTTCTACGAACAAGTCTTTACAGAGGAAGGCAGCTACCCCGTATCCCTCACCATAGGCAACAACAGCACTGGCTGTACCCTTACCACCATTGATTCCATACGCATACAAACCGTGGAGGCCCGTTTTGAAGCCCTGCCAGAGGAAGGGTGCCTGCCATTGGAGGTGGAGTTTGAAGACCAATCAGTAAATGCCAAAAAATGGTGGTGGGAATTTGGGCAGGGCGATACCAGCAGCCGGCAACATCCCGCTGTTCGCTATGAGCATGCTGGCACTTATGACGTTCAACTGGTGGTGGAGAATGCACTGGAGTGCAGAGACACCCTGCGAAAAACGGGATACATACGCGTGAGTCCCACCCTGGCCGATTTTGAGGTGGACGGCCCGGCGGCAGGTTGCCTGCCGCTGGGTGTGAGCTTTACAGACAAATCCCAAAGCGGCAGCCGCATCAACAGCTGGCTGTGGGACTTTGGCGATGGCCACACCTCCACCAGCCAGCACCCCTTTCACCAGTACGATTCGGCAGGAACGTTCACCGTTACCCTCACCATTACTGATGAATATGGCTGTACCAGCAGCAAGGTGGTGGATGAAGCCGTGCTCGTCACCCGGCCCGTGGCCGATTTCCTGGTTAACTATCCTACCAACTGCCCCGGCAACGAAATCGTTTTCCTGAGCCAGTCGCAAGGCGTAGCCCTGCGTTACCACTGGGATTTTGGCGATGGCCACACCGACTCGCTGGCCAATCCCGTGCATACCTATGAACAGGCCGGCACTTACGACCTCTCCCTGCTGGTAACCGACATCAACGGATGCACCAGCCTGGTAAGCCGGGAGCAACACATACACATAGCTCCGCTCAATGCAAACTTCACTGCTGACACCACCTACTCCAGTTGCCCGCCGCTGAGGGTGCAGTTTTTCCCCGACAGCCAGTACGTGCACCCCGGGCTGAGCTGGCAGTGGCAGTTTGGCGATGGGGCCAGTGCGCAGCAACCCCAGCCTGCCCACCACTACACGGCGGCAGGTACTTACGATGTACAACTGGTGGTTGCGGCTCCTTCGGGCTGTACCGATACCCTGCTGAGACCGGCATACATCACATTGGACGGGCCGGGTGGTAGTTTTGAGTTTGAACCAGAAAAAGCTTGCCCGGGAGCAGCCATCTATTTTCGTTCACATACCTTTGGGGCGGTACAGCAGCAATGGATTTTCGGCGACGGGGCCGCAGCCTTTGGAGACAGCGCCGCTCACATCTATGAGCAGCCGGGATTGTACGAACCTGCCCTGTTGCTGGAAGATAGCCTGGGCTGTAAGGTCGTGATACAGTCCAGCCAGAACCTGCGCATCTATGAGCAGCCTGTGGCTGCTTTTGCACTTGCCCAAAGAACCATTTGCCCTCAGGTCCCCCTGCAGTTTACCGACAGCAGCAGCAGTGCCATTCCCATTGTGGAGTGGTGGTGGGAGTTTGGCGATGGGCATACTTCCAAAGTACAACATCCGCTGCACAGCTATGCACAGCCGGGAAGTTATGATGTGCGTTTGCGCGTGCTCAACCAAAAAGGCTGTACCGATGAAGTTTATAAATCTCAGTGGGTAGAAGTGCTTGAGGACACCCTTCCTTCCCCTGTATCCATACAGTTTGTAAGTGTGGAGGGAAATCACCGCATTCGCATCAGCCATGAAGCGTACCCGGCCCAGGCGGGAGATTTTGGCAGCTATCGTCTGTACCGCCGCCAGGGCAATGGCTCCTGGGTACCCATAGATAGCAGCGCCAACCGGCAGCACACCCTCTGGGTGGATGAAGGCGTAGAGGCCCGGGACTTTGCCTATTGCTATAAAGTACAGGTGGTGAATCACTGTGGAAGGGCCCACCCCCTGCAGGCTGCAGGGGCACACTGTAGTATTGAGCTTTCGGCTACTCCGGGCGAAGACAGCATCCAGCTGGGCTGGACCCCGTATCAGGGGTGGGAGCCCGAAGTATGGCAAATTTTCCGGGTGAGCGGCTACAGCCCACAGCAAGCAACCCTCATCGGCAGCGTGCCGGGCTTTGTGCATACCTTTACCGATGCCGATATGAACTGCTACGATGGCCAT
>RFHT01000338.1 GCA_003696835.1 Bacteroidota bacterium | reverse complement strand
TTCGCAGGCGGCTGCGCCGCCTGCCCCGGAGAACTCTCCTCCTTTTCAAGGAGGAGTTGGAGGTGGTTAATACAAGTCATTGAAAATGAACAACTTACAGCAATTTTTTTCACCCTGTAGGTGCTGAATAGTTGCGAAATTCGTATCAAGTATAAACGATTGATAATCACGGCTTAATATCCCGAACTCACGTTATTCATAGGTCTCTATCTATTCCTTGCTCCAATTGGCCCTGGTACCCTTTGTGCCTCATCCCTAAAGTTCCCTATCCCCAAAAACATGTTAGTTTTTTGTTTTAAATCATCAAAAAGTATGGAAATTTAGGGCCTATTTTGAATATCATCCAAAAAATGCATGAATCTGGACGGTAAGTTGGTATTGGTAACTGGGGCCGATGGGTTTATCGGCTCGCACCTGGTAGAGCTTTTGGCCGCAAGGGGCTGCCGGGTACGGGCGCTGAGTTATTACAACTCCTTCAACCACTGGGGCTGGCTGGACGAGCTGGAGCTTCCCTCCTCGGTGGAAGTGCATACGGGAGATATACGGGATCCTTTTTGCTGCATGCAGCTGTGTGAAGGGGTGGAGGTAGTGATCCACCTGGCAGCCCTCATTGCCATTCCCTATTCTTATCAGGCACCTGCCAGCTATGTAGAAACGAACGTAACAGGCAGCCTGAACCTGTGTGAGGCGGCACGGGCTGCGGGCTGCAGCCGGTTTGTGCAGGTGTCAACCAGCGAGGTATATGGCACGGCCCGCTATACGCCCATGGATGAGGCCCACCCCCTGCAAGCCCAATCGCCTTACAGTGCCAGCAAAATCGGGGGCGAAGCCATCGCCATGAGTTATTACCACAGCTTTGAGCTGCCCGTTACGGTGGTACGTCCGTTCAATACGTATGGTCCCCGCCAATCGGCGCGGGCGGTGATTCCGGCCATCATTACACAGCTACTGGCGGGTAAAAAACGCATACAACTGGGAGATTTGCGGCCCACACGTGATTTTAGCTACGTGACAGATACTTGTGGCGGCATTATGGCGTTAGCTCAATGTGAGGCTGCGGTGGGTGAAGTGGTCAACCTCGGCACGGGCAGGGAAACGAGCATAGGAGAGCTGGTGAAACTGATCGGGCAATTGATGGGGGTGGAAGTGGAAGTGGAGGCAGACCCCCGGCGACTGCGGCCCACTGCCTCGGAGGTGATGCGTCTGTGTAGCCACACTGGTAAGCTGCAGGCCCTGACGGGCTTCAAAGCAGCTGTTGAGCTGGAAACGGGCCTGAAATCCACCATCGGCTGGCTGAGCCAGGACCGGCATTTTGCAAAATATAAAGCGGAATTATACAATGTTTAAACGAGCCATCGTCCTTGCAGGCGGAAAAGGTAAAAGGCTTCAACCTTATTCCCAACATATTCCTAAACCCCTCATGCCCCTGGGCAACTACCCCATACTGGAAATCATCATTCGCCAGCTCGCCTACCACGGTTTTGAGCACATTACCCTTGCGCTGAATTACCGGGCCGGGGCCATACGCCGCTACATAGGTGACGGCTCCCGCCTGGGCATATACATCGATTACTCACACGAATCCCACCCCCTGGGCACCATGGGACCTGTGGCCCTGCTCAAGGACCTGCCCGATCATTTTTTGATCATGAACAGCGACATCCTCACGGACCTGGATTTTTCGGCTTTTTATGAAGCTCATGTGGCAGAAAACAGCCTCTTTACCATTGCAGCTTATGAGCACCAGGAAGAGCAGGCCTTTGGGGTGCTGGACATGGACGAACGGGGTTTTCTCAAAGATTTCCGGGAGAAGCCCACTGTTCGCTTCAATGTGAGTATGGGCATTTACATGGCCCATGCCAATATACTGAGGCGAATTCCCCAGCAGCAGGCCTACGGCTTTGACCAGCTGGTACATCAGCTCATCAGCGAAAAGCAGCCGCCACGGGTACAGCTGCACAGAGGGGTGTGGATGGACATTGGCTGCCCGGAGGACTACGAGCGGGCAGTGAAGGAGTTTACCCGTTCTCCCCGGCATTTTTTGCCGGATACGGTGTCGTACAAATCCATTTTTTGAGGCCGCCTACTCATTTTCCCAGCCTCCTTTTCTCCGCTGAAACTTTTTGGCGCTCCTCCTCTTTTTTGCTTGTAGCCGCCGCTCGATGGCGGCTTTGCCGGGTTTGGTCTTGATGCGCTTTTTGGGCTCCTTCAGTGCCTGCCGTATCAGGGCATAAAAGCGTTTGCGCACGGCTTCTTTGTTGGCTTTCTGGGAACGGGAATCGCTGGCTTTCAGCACCAGCACTCCCTCTTGGTTGATGCGGTTGGCCAGCCGCTTGTGAATGCGCGCCTTCTGCCGGGCTGTCAGCTGGCGGGAAGCGCCAACATCAAAGCGCAGCTCTACACTGGTTTCCACCTTGTTTACGTGTTGTCCGCCTTTTCCCCCACTTCGGGAAAACTGGTAGCCAATTTCAGCGTCTAAATCTATTTCTTTTCCTGGCATGACTTGTGAGATAACACAGGAATTGTTACATTTTGCGAACTATTTTTCACCCCCGCTTTAACCCTCAGCCAGATGAAAAAGCTTTTACTCACCTGTTTCATTGTCCTTTTTCTCAATGTGAGCAGCGCACAAATGCTCATTACCGGTGTGATTGACGGGCCGCTCACTGGCGGCACCCCCAAAGCTATTGAGTTTTTCGTACTTTCCAATATCAACAACCTCAATGAGTATGGTTTTGGCATCGCCAATAACGGCGGCGGCTCCGACGGACAGGAGTTTACCTTCTCGGGCACAGCCAATGCCGGCGACTTTCTTTACTTCGTCAATTCTCAAAATAACGGTTTCCAGGCCTTTATCGATTTTTTTGGCTTTGCCGCAGATTTCCAAAGCAATAACTTCTCTCTTTCGCTCAACGGGGATGATGCCGTGGAGTTGTTTCACAACGGCACGCTCATAGATATATTTGGCAATGTCAACCAGGACGGAACGGGCACTGCCTGGGAATACATGGACGGCTGGGCTTACCGAAACAACGCCCAGGGTCCCAACACCAATTTTTCGGTGGGGGAATGGAATGTGCAAAACGACGTACTGGATGGAGCCACCCAAAATGGCAACAACGGCACCCCGGCCTTTCCCATAGGCACGTACAACCCTGGTCCTCTGCCGGTGGTACTGGCTGCCTTTGAAGGCAGCCAACAGGGGCAGCACATTGAGCTGAGATGGGAAACCGTGCGCGAATTCAACAATGATTTTTTTCTCCTGGAACGAAAGGGTGAAGGGGAGGCGTGGCAGCCCATTGGGCGGGTGTCAGCAAGGGGTTCCTCGGGGCAAGTGTACCACTTTACCGACCAGCAGCCACTATATGGGTCTAATCTTTACCGCCTGCGGCAGGTTGACCTCAACGGGCAGCAGCATGTGCTGCCCATACTGGAAGTGCAGTTCCGGCCAGGAAAGCTTAGCCCCTACCCCAACCCCTTCCGCGACCATATTATTATTCCGGCCTTTGCTCCGGCAGGTGAACAGGTTCGTGCCCGTTTGTACAGTGCAATGGGCCAGAAGGTACAGGATGTATGGTTCTACAATGAAGGGCATAGCTATCGCCTGCCCGTACCTCCAGACCTGAAACGAGGGGTGTACTATATGCAACTCAGCACATCAGCGGGCACACAGCAGCTGCGCCTGCTCAAACATTGAGCTGCCTGGCGTAGGGGATGCGCACTTTATCCGTTTTGTACTTTACTTCTACATGGTCGAGGTAAGTCTGGCCTTTGTCGTTGGTCAGGCTCATGTCGGCCCTGCTCTTAATGAGCAATTTGATGATTTTGACGTGCCCCCTTGATGCTGCGCAATGCAGCGGGGTGTTGCCATCGTTGGCCTGTGCATTTACGTCGGCTCCTTTGCTTATGAGCATACGGACGGTTTCCACATCGCCAGTGAGGCAGGCCAAATGCAGGGGCGTAAGCCCCAACTGAGCGCGTGCGTGCAGCTCGGCCCGACGATGAATGAGGGCTTCGGCAGCGTGTACGCTGCCTTCGATGGTCGCCTGATGCAAAGGTGTAAGCTCGTATTCATTCTTGACATCCACATCGGCACCTTTATCGACGAGCATATCAATGATCTCGGCATTGTCATTGATGGCTGCCATGTGCAGGGGGGTGTTTTGGTCGTAATTAATGGCCCGCGCATCTGCCCCTTTTTCGAGCAGCATTTCAACCACTTCTGTGTTGTTGGTGGCAGCAGCCACATGCAGGGGGGTATTGCCCGAGCGGTTTTTGATGTTCACATCTGCCCCCGAGCCAATGAGTTCATCCACTTCCTGCACGCGGCCTACGGCCGCAGCGCGGTGCAGGGCGGTATTTCCTTCGAGGTCCTGCCTGTTGATTTCAGTGCTCCTTGCCAGTGCGGGCAGCTGTTGCTCCCGCTCTTCCCGGGCCTTTTTGAGGGCTTCCTCTGCCAATTGTCTGCGCCGCATTTCGTCCGCTTTGCGTTCTTCTTCAATTTTGCGACGGGCTTCGGCCAACCGTTGTTTTTCTGCTTCCCTTTTACGGGCTTCCTCAGCAAGCTTTCTGCGGCGCGCTTCTTCGGCTTTGCGCTCCTCTTCTTCGCGCTTGCGGGCTTCTTCTTCCTGACGCTTGCGCTCCTCTTCTTCCCGCTTGCGACGGGCTTCTTCGGCTTTGCGTTCCTCTTCTTTGCGCTTGCGGGCTTCCTCGGCTTTGCGCTTGCGTTCCTCTTCTTCGGCTTTGCGGCGGGCTTCTTCAGCCTTGCGCTTGCGCTCCTCTTCTTCCTGGCGCTTACGCGCTTCTTCTTCAGCTTTGCGCTTGCGTTCTTCAGCTTTGCGCTTGCGTTCTTCTTCTTCGCGCTTGCGACGGGCTTCTTCCTCAGCCTTGCTGCGGGCTTCCTCTGCTTTGCGCTTGCGCTCCTCTTCTTCTTGGCGCTTGCGCGCTTCTTCTTCGGCTTTGCGGCGGGCTTCCTCTGCTTTGCGCTTGCGCTCCTCTTCTTCCTGGCGCTTGCGCGCTTCTTCTTCGGCTTTGCGGCGGGCTTCCTCTGCTTTGCGGCGGGCTTCCTCTGCTTTGCGCTTGCGTTCTTCTTCTTCTTCGCGCTTGCGACGGGCTTCTTCGGCTTTGCGCTCTTCCTCTTCGCGTTTGCGGCGGGCTTCTTCGGCCTTGCGTTCTTCTTCTTCTCTGAGCTTGCGCAGTTCTTCTGCTTTGCGCTCTTCTTCTTCTCTGAGCCTGCGCAGCTCTTCAGCTTTGCGTTCTTCTTCTTTCCGCCTGCGCTCTGCCTCCATGGCTTCGAGGTCCAGCACATTGGCATCTTCGGCCTCATTTACAAAATTGGCATCAAAGGTACCCTGTCCGCCTGCGTCCATGTAGGCATGTTCTCTTTGGGTGGGGGCAAACTGCTGATGCCCTCCCTTGTGTTTGCCATTGAGGACTTCTCCGGCCTGAGAGGTATCGCTAGCAGGAAAATTGCTGGCCTCCCCCCGGTGATAAGTTACGGGATGATCGGTGAGTAAATGGGAGGGACGCCGCTTGTCGCGGGGAGGAGGGTCGCCCAGGTAGGCCCGGCCCAGCTTGTATTGCCTTTCACCTTCAATGGGAAACCAGCTCTGATAGAGGGCAAAGGCACTCTGGGGAGAAAGATAGCTGATGAGGCTCTGGATGAAGTAGGTATGGGCCCGTGCATAATCGCGGTGAAGGGCCGCAAAGTGGGTCATCTGCTCGAGGTCATACCCTTCCCAGCAGTTGATTTCCAGTTGATCTTTGGGAGAATAGCGCCAGAATTTATAGAAAAATGACTTGCCAAGCGCTACATGGGTGATCACCCGCCGAGGATTTTCCTGGGCAGCGCGCTTGAGATAGGCCAACACCTGAACGGTATTTTCTATCTGGCTCTCAAAGGAAAAAAGCCCCACAAAGCAGTTGTTTCGCATGGCCACACTACCGGGCTGCTTGCCCCAAAAAGGCATGGCCTGGTAGCCAGCCATGCCATTGACAATTTCGGCATTTTGGGCCAGTTTGCCCATAATCTGAGCCAAGCGCGCGTCATTGGGAATGTCGGGCAATACTTCTATGATGCCCGCAGCTGCATCGGGAGTGATAAATACCAAGTCCCCGTCTTTGTAAAGTACGGGGCAGCTTTTGTCGTATATCAATATGTCGATCTGGTAGGAACACCTGTCGGGGGTGACCACAAACCCCCTGCCTACCTGCAGGGTTTCAGGCAAATGCTTTTTGAGGACACTCCTCAGGAAAGAGACCTTGGATGCCCGCGATGAGGCATGGTCTTTCATGAGGCGGCCTATGCGATCATTCAGCGCATGAAGTTCGCCAGTCACTGACATATAGTATTCATACGTCATGTTAATCGTGTATTATTCGTTGTTTTTTTGCTCAGATTAATCACCGAACCCTCAATATACAAAATACAATACTGCTGTGAATGCCTCGCTGACGTAATGGATAACTTCTGCACCTGGCTAGCACAAAAAGCAGGCCGAAACGCAAAAAATCGCATTTATTCTTATAATAATCAGGAGACACCGGCAAGGGGAGGCATTCTATACAAGTGGGAATATCCGGTTTTTTATTTTATTATGAGGTTGTATAAAAAACGAATTATACTCGTATATATTACTTTTATAAAGGTAAGTTTTACAAAATCATCCCAAGGCCTTCAGCTGCTGATAATCCTGAATTTTCAAATCATTTTCTTCTCCGGAGGCCAGGGCTTTGCGCAGAGCAAATACATTGGTGGTAAAAAAGGGGCGCATGCTGGTATGCCTGCAAAACAGACGCACAGGCTGAACCTCTTCCAGGCTGAACAGCACAAACTTATGCTGGCCGGGCGCAACGGCCCGTGTGAGTTCGGGCAGGGCTCCTTCCCCTGCCAATGCAAAATCCAGCCCCACAATTTTGGCATAGCCCACAAGCTGGCTGCTTTGCTCGTCGAACAGGGCCAGGCCAGTGGCCTCCCGCGCCTGCTGTGCCAGGCTGCGCTGCCAGGGCAGGGGAAATGCTTGCTGGTGAAAAAAGGCATTCAAGCTGCTTTGCCTGTGTTGGGGGTAGGCAGGTACGATCAGTACTTTCTGCTTCAACTCCTGCAGCACGCGGGTATGCTCTGTTTTTTCATACTCAACCACCTGCTCATACAGGCTGTGGGGACTGGCCTGCAACAGCTCGTGCAGGTAAGTTCTCAGTAAGTAATGGCCGCCCTGCGGAGCGGGCAGCAGCGGAATGGCACCTATGTTTACTTCGGCTATGCTTTTGTAAAAGGGATGGTCAATGAAGTCAGCAGCTTTGCCGGGATAGGGAAAGAGCACAATACCCCCGAAGGCTTTGGCAGCGGTACTGCCGTGTTCGTGCCGTTGCCTGGGCGAAAAGAGGATGGCATCCCGGTAACGGTGAAGCTGTGCAATGGCGTCAGTTGGCGGCCCATAGGGCACAGCCGAAGGAGAGGCGGAGTCGTTTTTGCTGTCGAAGCGGTACTTGGCGTCCAGGAGAATGCGAAAAGGATGCTCAAAGCCCGGCTTGTAAATTTCCAGCAGTATATCGGGAATTTGCGCAAAGGTATCAGTAGCAAAACGGGGACTGTAAACCAGCAGCATGCGGTTTCCATTGGGGTGCTCCAAGCTGATGGCAGAGCGCATGCCTTTTTGCAGGCGCAGTTGCAGGCGGTTGTGATGAATTCTGATGAGGCTTTGGGTGGAAAGCTGCACTTGCTGCCCCCCTGTGAGCACACTCAGCAGTTTGAAAAAGCACCAGTACTCATACAGGGTGGCGGTGTCCTTGTAGCTCATCCGAAACAGGCCATGCTCGTACAGGCTCAGTCCCTTTTGCAACATGAGGAAGCGGCGGTAAAACTCCCGGTAACCCGGAGCCATGCTCAACACGGCCGAGTAGGTATCCGGCTGATTGAAGGCAGAGAGGTTTTGAAACATTTCATCCTGCAGCCGCAGGCTCAGCTTGCGCCTGAAGTCCCTGAGCTGCCGGCTCAGTTGCTGTATGTGCAGGGCATTGCGGTTGAGGCTGCGTAGCTGCTGCTGCATGTGTTCGAGCTGCTGCATCACGCGCTTAGCAGCCCAGTACACAAAGCGGTTGGGCAGGTTGTCGTAGCAGGGCAGCTTTTGCTGATCGGGCAAATGGGTGAGATGCAGGCCGGAGCCCAGGGGGTAATGATTGTGCCTGTGTGGGCTATGGTACTGCGGGTGCTTTTGAATCCATCGGAGCAATTTGCCGCCCGCCTTTCTCACTTCGCCCACTGGCCTGAGCCGGTTTTGGGTTTTGAGGCTGGTCCAGGGCTGCCTGCGAATGCGGTCCAGGCTTTGGAGCATGGGCTCAAACAACCTGCTGAGTATGGCCAGCCATTCCGCATCCAATGGTCTGGGGGTCTGCGCCGGCATCTGCGGCTGGTAAGTTTTCTTCAGCAGGTCAAATGCCAGGTTATAGACCATGCTGGCAATCTCGGCCTGCATAAAGTGAAAATCCTCCTTGTAATCCAGCTTTTGGGGAAACACCTCGGTTTCCAGCACAAACACCTGCCTGCCCCTGGCATCCAGCAACGAAATATCCGTATAACCCACGGCCCCTTCCAGAGAAAAAGAGGTACTCAAACGCACTTTTTTGCCTTCATTTTCCGAATAAATTCCCAGTGGAAGACCATTGATACACAAGGAGTAAGGAGCAGTAAAAGGGCTGGAGGCATCTGCTTCAAAAAAGCACTCAATTTTTTGCCACTCAAAGAACAAGGGCTTTTTCAGACGCTGCTGCCAGCCCGGCGGGCCGGGCTGCAGGTCCATCCCCTGGTAGCGAAAGCGCGGCTGGCCCACGCCCTCCAGGCCGGCTACAATGGGGGCTGCCAGCTGCACCTCAGGAATGTTGAAGGACAACTCCCCTACCCCCTTCCTTTGAAAAAACAATTTGGGCATAACATTTCCTCAAATCCAAAAAGAAGTAAAGCCGTCTTCCTCCAGCCTGCGGTACATAAACAGCAGCTTGGCCACCGCCTTGGGGTAGAAGCGGTTTTTGCTTTGCGCTATCCGCTGTTCGATTTCGTCCAGGTACATCCCGGCATGCAAATCGGGCAGGCGCGCCAGCAAGCGGATCAGGTCCACGATTACCGTTCCAATGCGCCGGGAACTACCGTGTATGCGGGGCAGAATCTTTTGCATGATCTGGAAATCCAGGGCTTCATTTTCCGAAATGGCCTCCCGTATTTCGTAGCGGTTGAGCAGGTAGAAAGCGATTTCGTCGCGCACGCGGTAGCCAAAGTGCAGGTCGGCCTGCTTCAGAATGCCATTGAGCTGCATCAGCATCACCATGCTGGCCTGCAAGCGCTCCCTGTCGGCAGGGGTGAGGTCGCGGGCGTGCAGGAAAGGCGTGGCCAGAAAGGCACTGGAAACATGGCGCAGGGGCTCTATTTCCTCCATATTGGCGATCCAGTCGAGCTGCACCTCATTCATCTCTATGGCGTTGGCGCGGTCGAGCACCTTACGGCTGAAGGGATGGGTGGTTTCATCCATATTGACCGTGCCAATAAAGCATAGATTAGGGGGAATACCCATGCCTTCATGTATGGGGTCGGTCACGATCTGCTTCCCCTCACGCCTGCGGGTTTCCATCAGGCTGAGCAGGTCACTGAAATAGTGCTCCACCCTGGCCAGGTTCATTTCATCCAAAATGAAAAAGAAGCTTTTATCCGGCTCACTGGCAGCCCTGCGCATAAAGGTGAGCAGGGGTTTTTCGCGGAAGTTGCCCTGCAGGTCGTGAAAGCCCAGCAGGTCGCTGTTGTCGGTCCAGTCGGGCCTCACGGGCAGCAGCAGGCAGCGGTCCCGGGCCCCGATGGCTGCTGCAAACTGCCGCGCCAGCTGGGTTTTTCCCGTACCCGAAATGCCTGCCAGAATCACGAAGGGTTTGGTTTTGAGCGAGAGGTAGTAGTTGGCTATGTCCTGTTTGCTAAAAAAAAATCCCTTCCCATTGATGTAAGCATGTATGTGCTCCAAAATTTCGCGGGCATGGGTGGGTTCTGCCTCCTCCCGGCTTTTTCTTTCTTTGTCGAGCCATTGCCTTCGCCATTCGGGAGTATAGAGCAGGCGGCTCAGCAGGTACATGCGATTTTCTTCCACTTTGAGGGGAATGCTAAGGCCTTCAAACTGTTGTTTGAGCTGGGCATCGAAGGCGGAGGCATCATAGGGCTGGCGAAAGACATAGCGGGCAATGAGCCTGCGGTGCTTTTCGGAAAGTATGCCACTGGCCTGGCCGGGATTGTCGAGAAACTGCAGGGCATGCCGAATAACCGGAGAGGTAATGGCCGAAAGCTGGTGGCCATACTGCTTGTAGCGCAGCAGCTGCTTGATCCAGTGGTGATATTGCAGGTGGGTAGCCCCCAGGTTGCGGTTGTCGGCATAGGCATTGCCTTTGAGTTTTTTGGCCAGGGAGGCGTCGAGGTACACCACCAGTTTGGCAATGAGGCTGAGCAGGCGCCAGGCGGTGCTGTCGGGCTGGCAACTGGCGAGCAACTGGTGGGCCCCGGCGGGGTCTTGCTGCAGCCTGTGCAGCAACTCTTCACATACCTCCGGCAGGTCGTCGGTATGCAGGCGGGCAAAGGCCTGAAACACCGCACGGGCCTTTTCAAAATAAAAACCCTGATAGGTAATGATCTTACGCAATTCAGCCCGGCTCAGCAAAGGATATATTTCAGTAGCGGCAAGGTTCATCTTCCCAATCTAGCAGGAAGCGGGGGCATTTCAAAAAAAAATGTCCGCCAAAACTGGCGGACCATGATTGAGGTTTTGTTTCGACAAACTATTCTACTACAATTTCACCGTTAAACCTCAAGGTGAAAGCTCGTTCTTCTGTATTGAGAAAAACCGTAACGGTTTTTCGCTGTATGCCGCTTTTTCCCCCTGAGTCAAAAGCTACTTCAATTTCGCCCTCTCCGCCGGGGGGAATGGGCTCTTTGGTCCAGTTGGGCGTGGTGCAGCCACAGGAGGGCTTCACCCTGGATATTTTCAGGGGTTGGGTACCCGTATTTTTCACTTTAAACACATGCCGGGCTATTTCTCCCTGCTTAATGGTGCCAAAATCAAAGTCCGTTTCCGGCCATTCGGCGGTGGTAAGCGGAATTTCGGCCTCCGGAGCGGCCGGTGCCAGCTGAGGCCTTACCGAAAAAGAAGAAGAAGCGGGGTCAACTTTGAGCACAGGGGTAGCAGATTCTACCGGCTGAGCCATTTCGGGCTGGGGTTGGGTTTTTTGCTCACCCGGTTTGGGGCCGTTTTGGGCAAACATTCCCCAGCTCATGAAGATCAAACAAGTGAAAATGCAAAGGTGTTTCAGCATGATTCGCCTGGTTTTAAGTGAGTGTTTGGGCTTCTGAGGTGAAGCCTTTATGCTTTCTTTTAACGGAAAATCACCCAAAAAGTCGAAAAAAAGTGAGAAAAAATAAAAAACCAGGGGATTCAATCCCTATTTGGGAGAATCGACCCTGGCCCTTGCTCTTGTAATTCCAGATTACCGTCCTGATATGCCGTTCTTTTTGCAAGTACAAGGCCAAAGACAGCAGGCTGAAGGGAAAATGGGGCAAACGGTCTGAATTGAGGGATAAACGAGTCAAATGCCGGAGGGAACGGGAAGTGGCTTGCCCGGCGGGCAGACAAGAGCTGGCTCTGGCACGGGCTTTGCCGTGCGGCAGCAGGGAGACAATTTGTAGAAAAAAATGGATTGGCCCCCAGCGGGAGATTTTATCCCTTTTTAATTTAAAAATATTTGATACATTGAACAAAAGCATTAACTTTGGGGCCTCTGAATTCATCAGGCCGCTAGCAATTCAATGAGGTATCTGGTTTTAGTATGTGCCATTGCACTGGCTGCTTTTCTTTACCTTGACCCACACACGCGCAATGCTTACCACAATCGCATGCATGAGGTGTATGGGATAGATGTGGCCCACCATCAGCAGGAAATTGACTGGCAGCGGGTTGTGATGGAAAATGAGGAAATCAGCTTTGCCTTTGTCAAAGCCACAGAGGGAGAATCTCATGTTGACAAGCGCTTCCATAAAAACTGGGCCCAGCTGGCCCAAACTCGTCTCATACGAGGTGCCTATCACTTTTTCCGGCCTTCCATAGATGCTGAAAAGCAAGCCATTAATTTCATTCGAACGGTTCAGCTGAAGCCCGGCGACCTGCCGCCGGTGCTGGATGTGGAAGTAACCGACCGCATTCCCACCCCCCAACTCATTGAGGGGGTACGCACCTGGCTGGAAAAGGTAGAGGCGCACTACGGCATTCGTCCCATTATCTATACGGGGCTGAATTTTCACCGCAAACACCTGGCAAACCAGTTTTCCGATTACCATTTCTGGATAGCTTCCTACAACTGGCGGCCCCCCAGGCTTTCGGATGGTACGTCCTGGAAGTTTTGGCAGTTTACGGATAAAGGCAGGCTAAAAGGCATACCGAAGCAGGTGGATATCAACACCTTTAATGGCAGCCGCTATACCCTGGAGCAACTGTGCATGCCGGGCGGGCGGCCAGGCTTTTGGGAGCAGCCCGCCCTGGCCAACCCCGGCCAAAGCCTGAAGCTGGACTTCAGCCCTACCTCTAGCCCAAAACGGTATGAGCCTCCCAATCCTTTCACCTCAGAAACGCCCCCGGTGCAGCTTCCCCCAGTACCCCGTTTCGACTCCATCAACAACCCCGCCGGGGTGGTTACACGCCCTCTGCGGCCATGAGGGATCAGCTTTGGTTGATGTGCCACTGAGCGAACCAAGACCACGAAAAAGCGGACACGAAGTCAACTGGGGCAAAGTTTAATGAATTTTGCCATCACCTTAACGCCATCTTCAACCTGTGTTCTGTATCAGGTAGGATAACACGCAGCGGCTGAGCTTCTAAGGATTTGTATCCTCTTCAACCTTCTACCAGCAGGTCGGCGTAGGGAATGGCCCGCCATTCCTTGACTGTTTTGGTTTGGGAGCTGAAGCTCACCCCCAGGGCAATCACCTCCTTGCCGCTGTGCAGGTAGCGGCTGCCGTAGCGTTTCTCCCGTATCTGGGCCAGGGCCGCATCGGCCGTATCGTCCAGCTTAAACTCCATCACATAAATGCGGTCGCGGGTGTGCACCACCGTATCCACCCGTCCCCGCGAACTGCTCACCTCCGACTGCACCATCATCCCCACCCCTGAAAAACTCAAGTGCAGAATCGCATGAAAAAAGGCTTCCTGCTTCTGAAGAAAAATCTGATGGGGAATGCTGGCAAATAGCGCATCTACCAGCCCGATAAACCCCGGCAGGTTGCCCCCTTCCAGGGCTTTCTTGATCTTCACCAGCAGAGGCAGACTCTCCGTAGCCGGCACCCCGCGATAGGCCGCCAGCAGGTGCTGCTGCATGGTATCTTTCACCTCCAGGTTGGGATAGCCCAGGGTGTAGAGGCGCGTGGCAGCATCGTAGCCTTTGATGGTGAGGTAGCCCGTCTGAAAAAGTAGCGCCAGCCAGTTGAGATTATCCAGCGTGAAGGCCTCAAACATGGGCGGACCGGCCTCCAGCTCGTCCAACTGGTAGTGAAAGCCCTCCCGCAGCAGCCTGATCAGGAAGGTGGGCGTGCCCGTTTCCCACCAGTAATTCCCAAAGCGCCTATGCTTCAGCAGGGTCAATACCGAAAAGGGATTGTAAAGCCGCTGCTCTCCATGCCAGCTGTAACCATTGTACCACTCACGCACCTTTTCGAGCAAGGCCTCCAGGGAAAGGCCCTCAGCCCGGGCCAGGGCATGCAGGGAGTCCTCAAAACTGTGTTCCAGCTCCGCCTGGGTATAGCCCGCAAGGGTGGCCGCAGCCGGTGCCAGGGTGAGGTCTTCCAGGTTGTTGAGGTCGGAAAAAAGAGAAACCTTACTAAACTTGGATACCCCTGTGATGAGCAAAAACTCCAGGTGAGGATCGGCATCCTTGAGCACCGAGTAAAACGTCTTCAGGATCTCGCGGTGCAAAGCAGCCTGGGAAGGATCATGGATGTAATCAATCAGGGGCTTGTCGTACTCGTCTATGAGCACCACTACTTTTTGGCCACTCTTACCCAATTGCTCTATGAGTTCCCGGAAGCCCAGGGCCACTCCTTCCTGCTTCAAATCCAACCCATAAGCCTTGCCCTGCCGTTTTAGCTCCTGCTCAATGGCCGCTTTCAGTCCAATATCTTTATACCCAATACTGCTGAAGGAAATATGTATCACCGGATGCGGCACCCAGTGGTGGCGCCCGGCAATCCACAGCCCTTCAAAGAGCTCCTTTTTGCCCAGGTACAAATACTTCAGTGTCGTTAGCAACAATGACTTGCCAAAGCGGCGGGGGCGGGAAAGAAAGTAATACTTACCCGTGCTGATCAGCTCGTATATGTGGGCGGTTTTGTCCACATAAATGTAGCCGTCCTGCCGCAGCACCTCAAAGTCCTGTATGCCAATGGGGTATTTCTTCATGTGGCTAAAGTTAGTAAAAAATCTCATGCCAGGCCCCTGGGTGGCGCAAAACTGGGGGATAGGCAGACAAAAAGCCCGGCCATTCAGGGAAGGCCGGGCATTATACATCATCAATGTTAGACAGGCTTTACTTATTCACCTCAGTTTTGGTAAAAATGCCGGGGTCTTCAGCCGGGGCATTTTCATTGGCGTTGAGCTCGTCATCGGAATAGGGCAGGCGCTCCGGGTAGGGAGGCGAGGGGCCATCCACCATAAAGAAGGGCACGGCAATGTCGGTATCGGACTTGCGCAACCTTCGTGCATCGTTGAAGGGGATGAACATGCCAAAGCCCGAGACGTAGCGCTCTTCGAGGATTTCGCGCAGCAATGCGCGGGTGGGGTCTATGCCATCGGCATTTTCAATGCCTCCGGCATTGAAATCGGCCGCCTCAAAGGGCGCATACATATACGGCTCATTGGCGAAATTGGCGTTGAGCATGCCGCCTGTATTGAGCCATGCGCGCAGCTCATTGAGGTGTTGCAGGCCGGTGTCAAAGCCCGAAGTACGGGCGCCGCACTCGGCCAGGATGAGCTGGTTTTCGGCAAAGGTCACCAGGTTGTGGGGTTCAAACTGCTCGACAATACCTTTGTTGACCCGGCCGCCGCTTTCGTCTATGCGGTAATAGCCCCGGCGGGCGGCTTCATTGGTTTTGGCATGGTTGCGGCTGAAGGTAGTGGTCGAATCCAGCAGCTGCATCAGGTAGCTGTTTGCCGTGCCGATGTCGCCAGTACGGGAGCCTTCCAAAATTTCCCAGAAGAGATTTTTGTCCCCTTCGGCAATGTTGGGGTCGCCCCTGGGAATGTACCTGAGGGAACCAGAGTGGTCCTTGATCCCATTTTGGGCAGCCGTATAAGCAGCCCCGTAGTCTTTGAGCTGGAGGTAGTAGCGCGCTTTGAGGGTATAGGCTACTGCCAGCCAGCTGGGGGCATCGCCATTAAAGTGAATATCGGCTGAAAGGGGCCTGCTGGGCGCCGTGGAAAGGTCGGCGATGGCCTCATCCAGCAGGGCGATGACGGCATTGAACACACTCACCTGGCTGTCGAATACCGGATCGGAGATTTTGGGGTTGTTAATTTCCGAGTAAGGCACATCGCCAAAAATAGAGGCCGCCGTGCCGATGGCATGGGCTTCCACCACCTTGGCAATGCCCGTAAGCAGTTTATCGCCGGGGGCAGACGCCCGTATATGGCGCAGGTTGGTTACAACGCCCACATAGATGCGGCTCCAGGTCGAAACCGACTCAGCCGTAGAAAGGGCAAAGCCATAAATATTGGAATACAGCGAGGTAATGCCTACCAACTGGCCGCTGTACATGCCGGCAATGCGGTTGAGGTGGCCCGCCTGGGCCACGGAGTTGGCCAGCAAAGCACCGGTGAGGAACAGTTCTGCATCCACATCTGAGATGAGGATGTCGTTGGGGTTTTCGTTGATGCCCTCTACCAGCTCGGTACAGGCATTAAAAAAGAGGAGGGCAACCAACAAGAAAGCAGAAATATATTTTTTCATGATGAACGAATTAGAAATTGACACCTAAAGTAAAGAGGAAAGAGCGGGTTTGCGGATTGGTAAAATACTCCAGTCCGTAGCCGTTGCCTACCCCGGTCTGGTTGGTTTCGGGGTCAATGCCCTCGATTTTATCCCAGGCAAAAAAGTTGCGGGTCGTAGCCGCAATTACGATGCTGCCCAGGGAGGTAAGCCGCTGAAAACCTTCGCCATTGATGTTATAGCTGATGGTAAATTCCCGCACCTTGGTAAAGGTGGCATCAAAGATGGAGAAGTTGTAGGCCTGGTTGTCGCCAAAGCCGCCGCCAATTCCGTGGCGGTACCAGGTTTCGTCCAGCAGCACGGGGCCACCGCCAAAGTCCTCAATATTGCCCCGCACGGTGGTACCGGCAGCAATGACATCCCCGTCGAAGTTTTTCAGGTCCTGGCTGAGGGTAATGCGGTTGGCCGTTTCCTGGGTGGTGCCAAAGCGGCGAAGTACCCAAAGCGAACGCGGCGAGAACTCTCCGCCCTGCGAATGCTCAACCACCAGGTTGACGCCCAGGTTTTTCCAGCTGAAGTTAAAGGCAATGCCGCCGCGCCAGTCGGGGTTGGGGTCGCCCAGTACTTCGGGGCTGGAGGTGAGCTGTGGAAAGCCATTTTCGTCCAGAATGAAGTTGCCGTTGGCGTCCTTTTGCGAACCAGTGCCGTAGAGTACGCCCAGGGGATAGCCCACAATGGCCCGTGAGCTAACCGAAGCCCCGGGGGTAAGGTCGATGGTTTCGGTGCCAAAGAGGTCGGTAACGGTGTTCCTGTTCCTGGCAAAGTTGAGGTTCATGTCCAGATGTATATCCTTCTTTTCCAGGATCTTCCAGTTGAGGTCAAGCTCTATACCGTTGTTTTTCATGGCGCCAAAGTTGCCGTACTTGGTGGCAAAACCCGAGGAGGGTGCCAGCTCCACATCCAGCAGTATGCCATCAATTTTGTTGTTGTAGTAGGTAAGCGAAAGCCCCAGCTTGTTGTTGAAAAAGCGCAGGTCGGTTCCGATTTCCCATTCGGTTTTGATTTCGGGCTCCAGCTCGGGGTTGCCCTGGTTGTTGTCAATGCGGAAGCCACCGCCAAAGAGGGATACATCCAGGGGGTCGCTGTAGGTGCTGTAAGTAAACCCGCCTTCGGCCAGGGTTTCAAACGCATGCGCACGGGGCTGCACGCCTACCTTGCCCCAGGCTGCCCGTAGTTTGCCAAAGGAAAACACCTCGCTCTGCTGCAGGTCCTTGCTAAAGACCCAGGCCACATCAGCTGCCGGGTAGAAAAAGGACTTGCTGATGGTGGAAGAAGCCTCCAGGCCGCCGGAGAGGTTCAAAAACACCTGGTCGAAAAAGTCCAGGCTCACAATGCCATAGCCCCTGTTGGAGCGCCTGAAAGTTTTGAAGTTGTCAAAAACGGAGTTTTCCGCAGCCGTATTCAGAGAAGTGGTCTCCTTGGTGGCATTGACCAGGAAGCCGGTTATCCGGCCCGAATTGCGCCTGTAGGAGCGGTCGTTGATGCTCCAGCCCAGGGTAGCAGTCATGTCAATGGCACTGCTGAGGGTAAAATTGCCCTTGGCAATGGCATCGAAATTCAGCTCCCGCCGGCCGATGATGTCCTCAGCAAAAATGCCCACACTTCTGTCGCCTCCGGAGCCAATGGGGAAAAAATATACCCGCTTGTCGTCGCTGATGTCGGCATTTCCCCTCAAAATCACCTGCAACCATTTGGTGGGGGTAATATTGAGCTGGGGCGTCACCACAAAGCGGTTCACATCGGTGGTGGCCCTTTGCTCCTCTACCGTCCAGCGGGGGTTGTTGTAAATGGGGTTGACGGCATTGCCGAGGTAGCGGCGATAGGAGCGGTGGCGCCCCTTGAATACCTGTCCGCTGGAGTTGGTGTAATCGCCTTTGTAGTCTTCAATATCGAAATCAGGCGGGGTACGCAGCAGCCCCAGCATGAGCCCAGCCGTGTTGGAGCTTTGCTGTATGCGGTTGGACTTCGTAAGGGTATAGGCCGACTTGGTGGAAAGGGTAAGCCAATCGGTGAGGAACAATTTGTTGTTGAAACGCACATTGGTGCGGTCGTAGAAGGAGTTTTTGATAATACCATTCTGGTCGAGGCGACCCAGGCTGAAGAAATAGCTGGCCCTGTCGGAGCCTCCGCTGATGGAGAAATCGTGCTGCCAGAAGCCACCGGTCTGGAATACCTGGTCCCAGTTTTTGTCCACAAAGGTTTCTTTGGAATTTTTCTGGGTAATGGGGTAATAGACCGTTCCATCTTCAGCAGTAAAAAACTGGCCGCTGGTGTTTACTTCATCGGGGCCGCCCGAGCGGTCGGGGATGTAGTCGCCCCAGGCTTCGGCCCGGGTGGGCGAATAGCTTCCGTCGCGGCCCTGCCCCCAGGTGGTTTGCATGGGAATGCGCTCGGATACTTCGTCAAATGAAAGACTGGCTTTGTAGGAGATTTTGGGTTTGCCGATGGAGCCTTCCTTGGTAGTGATTACAATCACCCCATTGGCGGCGCGGCTGCCCCAGAGAGCGGCAGCCGAAGCACCCTTGAGCACTTGTACCGACTCAATGTCGTTGGGGTTGATGTCGTTGAGGCGCGACTGCTGGGAGGTGCCTCCGGTACGCCCTCCGGTGATGTTGTTGCCCCCCCCATAAGTAGTAGAATTGTTCAGAGGTACCCCATCAACGATGATGAGGGGCTCGCTGCTACCGCTGATGGTGTTGGCCCCTCGAATGCGGATGGCACTGCCCGCACCAGGATCACCATTGGAGCGGTTGATGCGCACATTGGAAGCCTTGGCACTGAGGGCATTGATGAGGCCGGTTTCACCCGAGCGGGTCACAGCCATGGGGTCGATAACGGTGGAAGTCGCTCCCATGCGGTCTTTGCTTTCTTTAAAGCCCAGGGAGGTAATCACCACTTCGTCCAGTATGGTCACGTCCTGTTCCAGTATAACGTTGATGCTGGCGTTATTGCCCACATCCACCACCTGCTCCTTCATTCCCACATAGCGGATGAGGAGCTTGCTGTCGGGACCTTTTACCTGCAAGGAAAATTTTCCCTGGCTGTCGGTGAGGGTACCATTGGAAGTGCCCTGCTCCACCACACTGGCCCCTACCAGAGGACTACCATCACTGCCTCTTACCAGGCCGGTAATGGTCGTTTGTCCGTATCCCCAACAAAAGAGGAATAACAGTACACTGAGAAAGAATAATCTTTTCATAGAGTAGGATTAGAGATTTGGGAAAAGTTGAAAAAATGATGTAAGGAACGATTCCAGGCATGCAGAAGCCAGGAAATAGGGATGTGTTATGTTTATGGAATTTTCTTCAGCTGAACTGTCAGTGGCGAGTATTCATCAACAGGGAAATAATTAGACAATGAGCACATATTGTACTACAAGTACCAAAAAGATCAGTTGCCAAGCAAATTTTTGTATTAATTTCCCCAAAACCAGCTAAGGCCTGGAAACAGAAGGCGGAGCCAAGTCCACCCCCCATTTTTTATTGGGCTGGGTACCCATTTGAAGCAGCAGGCGCCCTCCGTCTGTCAATTCCTTATGATAAAACCAGGCTTTATCCAGGCTGTGGCCGTCCAACTGCGCCGACTGTATATAGTAAGCCTCAGGGCCATTATTCACAGCTTCAATCACAAACTCCCCTCCTGTATAAAAGTCCGGGTCTAGTTGCAGGGTAATTTTGTCGAAAATGGGGCTACCAATTTCAAATACTGGCTCCAGGGCGGCCCCGCCCCGCATGGAAAACAAGCCCATTTTCATCAGCACTGCCAGTGCCCCCATCAGGCCCTGGTCTTCATCCCCACTGTAGCCTCTTTCTGGTGAAATGCCTTCATACACACTGGCTGTTACCCGCCGGCTCCAGTACTGAGTAAGCCAGGGCGCACCGGCATAGTTGAACAGAAAAGCTGTTTGCATGGAAGGCTGGTTGCCATAATTGATATACGTTCGCCGGTTGCGGGCATTTTCCTCTTTATCTCTGCTTTTCAGCGACACAAAGCCGTGGGTTTGGGCCTGCTCAAATGAATAATTAAGCTTCTCCACCATGCTGGCCTTGCCCCCCATCAACTCTATAAGGCCCTGCACATCCTGGGGCACAAACCAGGTAAACTGGGCGGCATTCCCCTCCACCCAACCGTGGTCGTAACGCAAAATGTCCACGGGTTCCTGCCATTTCCCCAGCGAATCGCGTACCCACATCCAGCCCAGGTCTTCTTTCCACAGATTTTTGTAATTCATGGCCCTTTTTGCAAACATGCGGGCATCGGCCTCTTTGCCCAGAGCCTCGGCCATCTGACTGAGACACCAGTCCTGGTAAGCATATTCCAGGGTTTGGCCGGCGCCATCTTCGTGGAAACCACGCCTGGGTGTGGGCAGGGGGTGGGGAATGTAGCCCCGCTGCAGGTAATAATTGAGCCCACCTCCGGTCGCACTATGGTGCTCATAGCCGGCTTTGGCCATGATGCCACCGGGCAAGTGGTTTTTACGCATGCCCTCGTAAGCCAGTTCTACATCAAATCCCCTGATCCCTTTCATATAGGCACCCACTATAAAGGGGGTGGTAGAAGCACCGGTCATCACAAAGGTATAATTGCCCCCAGATGGCCCTCTGGGAATGAGGCCCCCATCCTGGTACATTAGCAGCATGGAATTGACAAACTCCTCTGCCACGCGGGGATAAACCAGCTGCCAGAGGGGGTTGAGGGTCCACTGTGCGCCCCAGAAGCTATCGGAATTGTAGTGCTGAAAGCGGGGCTTTCCCTGTTCATCCAGCGGGATTTGGCCCGTGCGTTTTGCAGGGCCTGTCATGTCGCAGTACTGCCCATTCACATCGCTGATGATCCGGCGTCCCTGCAGGGCATGCCACAGATCGGTATAAAATCTGCGCTGCTGCTCATGGGTACCGCCTTCTACGCGTATTTTGCCCAACCACTCATTCCAGTCGGTGCGAGCTTCTGCTACTACCCGCTCAAATTGCCAGTGGGGGAGTTCGGTTTGCAGGTTGAGGCGGGCATTTTCGGTACTCACATAAGAGATGCCCACCTTCATCAGCCGCTGCTCTCCCTTACGGGTGGCAAAACTCACGTACACCCCGGTTTTCTCCCCTTCAATTTGATCGACTTCTCCCAGCAGCTGGCCATTTTGCCAGGCCCGGAGCCGCTCAAAAGGCTGGTCAAACTCAATGACATAATACACGAAGGTTGCTTTGGGTCTGCGCCTCGTGGCAGCCATGAGGGCATAGCCCGCTATTTCGGTGTCGCTCACTTTGCGTGCATATCCCTTTTGGGTATCAGATGGGCCGAGGAAGGTGGAAAAATCCAGCAAAATATGGGCTTCCGCTGCCTCGGGAAAGGTGTAGCGGTGAAAGCCCACACGAGGGGTTGCCGTCAGCTCGGCATTGATGCCATAATCGCTGAGAAACACCTGGTGGTAACCGGCTTTTACGGTTTCGCGTTTGTGGCTGTAACGCGAGCCGTAGTGGTCCGGCCCCAAATGCCCCTTAAAATTGCCCGTAGTGGGCAAAACAGGAATGCCCGACAATTGCCAGGCATGTATATGGCTGAAGCAGCGAATGGTATCGCGATGGTAACGGTAGCCAGAGTCCCAGGCGCCATCTATGCCCATATCCGGGCTGAGGTTTACCATGCCAAAGGGCCGTGTGGCGCTATTGAAAAAAAACCAGCGGGAATTGGCGGCATCCACCAGCGGCGCCACCAGGTCCACCGGCTCTGTTGATGCTTCCCTGCTTACTGGTTGTGAATGCGGGCTACAGCCCAATATCGCCCACAACAGGCCTGCTGCAGCTAAGAGGTAAATAGGAGGGTTCATCGCTAATTTTTATGCTAATGTACCCCCCTTCTCAGCAAATAACCAGCACAAACGATTGACTCGGTAATTTTTCCCTTCCACACAGGCACAACTGAACGGCAGTTCTTTTTCGGAAGACAAACTTTTTTTGGATAAAAAAAGTTCATTAATTTGCCAGCTCAGTTTTGGCATTAATCTTTCAGCCAGATGAAAAAAATACTTCCATACCTCCCGCTCCTTTTCCTGCTTTTTGGAGGCTGCCAGCCCCGGCAGGCACCTCCACAGCAAGCCACCCCTCTGCCACTCCAAACGCCCGACCTCATCGCATATAAAACGGATACCCCCCTGACCATAGACGGGCATCTGGATGAGCCAATATACAGGTTATTGCCCCAAATTGAACTAAAAAACAGCATGAATACCCAGCCGGTAAGCGATCCGGCTTATGCTACTTATGCCTACCTCTGCTATGACGACAGCTTCTTTTACGCCTCGTTTATGTGTATGGACAAAGACATACACTCGCGCTTTCATACCCGCGACCAGCGCCTGTGGGAGGAAGAAGCTGTTGAGGTGTTTATCAACCTGAATGCCGACACGGCTAACTACATCGAAATAGAAGTTTCTCCTGCCAATGTGGTGTATGATAGCTACATCGTCAACCCCACCGAAATCGTGGACTCCACCGCAACCTTCAACCTCCACCGGCTGCGTACGGCTGTGGCCATAGAGGGCGTGTGGGAATCGCGGGCCGACCTGGACACGGCCTGGAGCGTGGAGATGGCCATTCCCATAGCCGAATTGCAGCAAAAGGAAGGCCTGCCCCCCCAGAAGCTGGAAGAATCGGTATGGGCCATCAACTTGTTTCGCCTCAACCTGGATGACTTCGGGCCCAGGGCCTTTGCATGGAACCCCACCAAAGGGAGTTTTCACAAACCGCGCTTATTTGGCATACTGGCTTTCAGGGAGTCGCTGCCCCAGCGGTAGGCGGGACGCCCCCTTTCCTAAAAAGTTTGCTGCTGGCCCCAAAGCCCATTTCCCCTGTTGCCCATATAGGCGCCCCAGGCAGGGGGTGTGCGCATGCGCACCGGCAGGCCAATGCGCTTGAGCTGCATGCCCATGAAGCGCGGCAGGGGGTTGGGGTTGAAATACTGGGCATAAACCAGGTCCAGCATGCCGTCGGCATCCAGGTCTCCCACCCAGGGGGTGGAAAAGAGATTTTTGAAACCCGGGGTTTGGTCGATGGATTTTACCTGCCCCGATGGCAGGTCCAGATAGACCAGGCGGTAGCTCATATTGGCGATGGAGTCGCTTTGAAGAATTTGGCCGCAATCGTATTCATTCACGCCAAAAATCACTTCGTCGTAAGGGTCGCGGTCCAGGTTGCAGCTCACAGCCGAGGAGAGGTTGAAACAGCCCAGGGAGTCCAGGTACAGCCATTGGCCCGTGGCTCCGTCCAGCATGAGCTGGTAGCTGGTGGTATTCTTTGGCCAGCTGCCTCTGCTGGCCAGGGT
>RFHT01000337.1 GCA_003696835.1 Bacteroidota bacterium | reverse complement strand
TTGTTTCGCAAAACGGCCCGTGGCTGGAAGTATGAACGCGATTTCTTCCGGGGTTTGCCCGTTTCTCTTACCTGCCCCGATGCCCGCACAGGCCAGTGGTGGGTGGCTATTGCCCACAAACACTGGGGCCAGAAGCTGCACATATCGGCTGATGAAGGCCAAAGCTGGCGGGAACTGCCGGCGCCCAAATACCCCCGGGGCGAAGAAGTAAAACCTGGAGTGCCAGCCAGCCTGCGACTGATATGGGCCATGGCCCCGGGAGGGGCCGACCAGCCCGGGCGCTTTTACATAGGCACCGAGCCCGGCGGCCTGTTTCGCAGCCAGGACGGAGGCCAAAGCTTTGAACTGGTGGAAAGTCTCTGGCGGCATCCTTCCAGGCCCGAACACTGGTTTGGCGGAGGCAGAGACCATGCCGGCATTCACTCCATCGTGGTGGACCCGCGCGACAGCCGACACGTTTATGTGGCCGTAAGCTGTGCCGGGGTGTTTGAAACCACCGACGATGGCCAGAGCTGGCACCCCCGTAACAAAGGCCTGCGCGCCGATTACCTGCCCAACCCTTATGTGGAGGTGGGGCATGACCCCCACCTGCTGCTGCAATGCCGGGCACATCCCCTTCACCTGTGGCAGCAAAATCACTGCGGCATTTTCCGCTCCGAAGATGGCGGCCAAAGCTGGATAGACGTCACCGATCCCAACGGCCTGGCCAATTACGGCTTTGCCCTGGCCATAGATGACGACCGCCCCCAGCGCGCCTGGGTTATTCCGGCAGCCAGTGACCGCATGCGCATAGCCGTTGACTGCGCCCTGTGTGTGTGCCGTACCGAAGATGGAGGAAAAAGCTGGCAGGCCCTGCGGCAGGGCCTGCCCCAGCAAGCCGCCTATGACATTGTGTTTCGGCATGCCCTGGCGCGAAAAGGATCCACCCTCGCCTTTGGTACCACTACCGGAAATGTGTATCTATCTGAAAATGACGGAGATTCATGGATATGCCTCAGCCATAACCTTCCCATCGTCAATGCCGTGTGTTTGGTATAGGCATTGGATATTTGCCGGGATATGTGCTATTTTACATACCAGGCAAAGTGATTAATACTGAAATTCACATTTGTTTGAAACTGTAATTCCCGTTTATGAGTAAAGAAACACCACAGCTGGATAAACTCATCATCGTAGGTGACCGCGTACTGATCAAACCCCTTTCGCAGGCAGAACGCACCCAGATTGGCCTCTACCTGCCACCCGGTGTACTGGAAAAGGAAAAAGTACAAAGCGGCTATGTCATCAAAGTAGGGCCGGGTTATCCCATTCCTATGCCCACCGATGACGAACCCTGGAAAGAACCCCAGGAAAACATCAAATACATCCCCCTGCAGGCGCAGGAAGGCGACCTGGCCATCTATCTGCAAAAAGGAGCAGTAGAGGTGATGTACGAAGGCGAAAAGTATGTAATTGTACAGCAGAACGCCATTTTGATGCTGGAACGGGACGAAGATTTGTTTGATTAGCAACAAAAAATAAATTTTTTAGTATTATTCCTAATAAAATTTGCATAATAACTATAAAAATAGCATCTTTATGAAGTCATTCAGTCTATGGGGAGCCATGATCTGTATAGGTATGCTCATGGCTTGTTCCACCCCCCCTTCAGAACCCGACAGACGCCACGAGGCAGATGTGGTGATGATTACAGATAAAGGGGAGGTATTCATCAAGTTGTTTGATGAAACCCCAAAACATAAAGAAAACTTTTTGAAATTGACACGGGAAGGTTTTTACGACGGACTTAATTTCCACCGGGTGATGCGGGGGTTTATCGTTCAAACGGGCGACCCGCGCACACGCGAAGGCTCTACGGATACCCTGGACGATGCCGGCTATAAATTAGCTCCCGAAATCAATGAGAAATTTGTTCATACAGAGGGCATGGTAGGCGCCGCCCGCTATCCCGACCAGATGAACCCCAACTGGGAAAGCTCCAGCAGCCAGTTTTACATCGTAACGGGAAAACCCATTACGGATGCCACCCTGGACACCATGGAGCAAAATTACGATTATATCCGACAGGCACGCATGTACCAGGAGTACCAGCAACTGGTGAAAGAAGGGAAGTACAAAGAAAGCTTCAACAACTACCTCGCCGACCAGGGCTTTACCTATTTTGGTTATTCCGATGAACAACGGCAGGCTTACAGAGGGAAAAAAGGAGCCCCTCACCTCGATTTTATGTACACCCTATTTGGTGAAGTGGTACAGGGGATGGATGTCATTTCAAAAATTGAATATGCACCCACTGACCAGTACAACCGGCCGGTTACACCCATTCGCATTCAACGCATGATGCTGGCAGAAGACTATTTCAAGCAGGCTGAAAAGTGATGCTCCCTGGTCTTCTCCTGCACGGTTTGAATAATGCTAACGCAATTTTTTTTACTTAAATTCAGCATTTTCTTATCATACATCCAATGGCAAAGAATATCCAAAATGAGAAACTAAAGTCCTTGCAGGTCACAGTTGATAAACTGGAGAAGACTTATGGCAAAGGCATCGTGATGCGCCTCAGCGACAATGCCGTAGGCAATGTACCAGCCATACCTACTGGCTCTCTGGGGCTTGATATTGCCCTCGGTATTGGGGGGATTCCCCGGGGCAGGGTCATTGAAATTTATGGCCCGGAGTCTTCGGGTAAAACCACCCTGGCCATGCACATGATAGCCGAAGCTCAAAAAATGGGCGGCCTGGCGGCTTTCATCGACGCCGAGCACGCATTTGACCGGGTTTATGCCGAAAAACTGGGCATAGATACGGAAAACCTCTATGTATCCCAGCCCGACTATGGCGAGCAGGCACTTGAAATTACCGAGTACCTCATTCGCTCCGGTGCCATCGACATCATCGTCATCGACTCGGTAGCTGCCCTTACCCCCAAAGCCGAAATTGAAGGGGAAATGGGCGACTCCAAAATGGGGCTTCAGGCCCGCCTGATGTCTCAGGCCCTGCGCAAACTCACCGCAGCCATTTCCCGTACCAACTGCGTCTGTATCTTCATCAACCAGCTGCGCGAAAAAATCGGGGTGATGTTTGGCAATCCCGAAACCACCACCGGCGGTAACGCCCTGAAGTTTTATTCTTCGGTGCGCCTCGACATCCGCCGTATCGCACAAATCAAAGACGGCACCGAAAGCATTGGCAACCGCGTAAAGGTAAAAGTGGTTAAAAACAAGGTTTCCCCGCCCTTCCGCATCACGGAGTTTGACATTATGTTTGGCGAGGGCATCTCCCATGCAGGCGAAGTGCTGGACCACGCCGTGGCCGAAGACATAGTGCAAAAGGCTGGCAGTTGGTTTAGCTATGGCGGCAACAAGCTGGGACAGGGGCGCGACACGGTAAAAAATATCTTGCGCGACAACCCCGACCTCATGCAGGAAATCGAAAACAAAGTACTCATTGCCAAGGGCATACGCCCTGCCCCGGCAAAAACCACTGCGCCGGTAAACAATGAGCAGGAAAAAGAAGCAGCCAAATAAATGAATATGTGCCGGGCAGCACAAGTGCTGCCCGGAATCATTTTTTGTGCAAACCAACCTCTGCTTTAGAGTCAGGAAGAAATAAATAGGGGCATAGGAAGGCTTGGGCGCATCTCCTTGATCCAGGTACCTATCGCTCCCGGATGAAGGAGCTGGATCACGCCCAGTACCAACAATGCCGTTCCGGCAATCAATACACATAATCCAAGCAAGCGAGATGGAAGGGAAAGCAAAAAGGCCTTTTTGCTTTCCCGGCTTTCGGCCGGTCCCAATAAAGCAAGCAAGCCGGTAATGGCTACGAGCAGTCCAACCCCTAATAATAACTGGGCCAAACCAGAGGGTGAATGCACCCAGGCCAGCACCCAACCGGGAGCAAGCCATTCTCTAAAAGCCAAATAGGCAATACCGCAACCCAACAAGACCATTTCTGCTCCCCAAATGCGGGCGGTCAACCCCTGGAAACTACTGGAAGATACCCGAAAAATCTGCTTCTCTTCTCTGAAAGAGGAAGTGAAAATTGCCAGCCCCGTAATCAATGGATTGAGGTGGGCTATAATTATTCCAATACCCGTGATCAGCATTCCCAAAGGTAAAGCCCGTGGAATGGGGAAGGGCTCGCTGGCAATAAGCAATCCCAGAAGGATGAGCAGTATGCCAATCAGGTTGAGTGTTCTTAGTTTCTTTAACATCTTCAACTGATTTCATGTGCCCTGGCTGGAAGTTTCATGCATCCTACCAGCCTTTTCAATCATATTTAACGCAACTAAGTTCCTAAAGGTATTTCCTTTTCCACACAAAGTTTTTGCTGACCGCTCTTTTTGGCGAAACATCAACTAACTGACTGTTAGTCAATGTATTACAAACATCAAAAGCCCGGCAATTGCCGGGCTTTTGCAAATGGGTTAAGCCTAAATCAAACTATCTTCAACATCTATCTCTTGCGGCCCAGCCGCACGCTGGTTGTTCTTTCCTCGCCACGGCGGGTGTACACCACCTCTACCCGCTGCCCGGGCGTAAGGCGAGAAAGTACGGCTTTGAGGTCGTCATCGTCATTGATTTCATACCCATTGAGGGAAATAATCACATCTCCTCTTCTTAGGCCGGCATCTTCGGCTGCTGCATCAGATACTACCCCACTGATGTAGGCACCGCCCCGGTAACTGGAACTGAGGTAAACGCCCAG
>RFHT01000336.1 GCA_003696835.1 Bacteroidota bacterium | reverse complement strand
TATACGCTGGTATTTGTGGGCTGTTTGTGGCTGGCGGGGGCCTACCGCAGGCCTTACAAGCTGCGGCCCCTGGTGGTGGCGCCTTTGGGTGCCTTTGTGGCCATTGCCACGGTGACTTACATGTTTCCATTCGTGCTGAATTTTTCCCGGGCCATTGTGGGGCTTTCGGCTGTATTTACCATGCTTCTGGCGCTGCTCACACGGGGCCTGATTCACCGCTGGCGGCAGGGCAGCTTCTTTTTTACCGACAGCAGCAGCAGGCGGGGCCTCATCACGGGCAGCCCTGCAGGCATAGCCGATGCCCTGGAGGTGCTCAGGCAGGCACAGCCCTATCCGCTGGAGCTGCTTGGGGCCGTGAGTGAGCAGGCCTTGCCTGCTCAGCTGCCCCCACGCCTGGGGCGGCCCTTGCAGCTGAGCAGTATCCTTGCGCTCTATCAGGTGCGCGAAGTCATTTTTGCCCACAAAGACCTGCCCACCTCCCGCCTGCTGCACTGGATCAAAGGCCTGCACCGGCAGGAAGTCGAAATCAAAATTTTGCCGCCCGGAGCCGACTTTTTGCTGGGCCCCAAACAGGTGGTGCAGGCAGCTGCCAATGGATATAGGTCGTATCGCCTGCAGCGGGCAGGTGTTCGCCGCAGTAAAAGAGCGATGGAACTGCTGCTTGCCAGCTTCTTATTGCTGCTTTTTCCCCTAAATTTCTGGGCTTATCGGGCTCCCATGAGTGCCCTGAGGGGGCTGTGGCAGGTGCTCGCTGGCAAGCGCCAGCTCGTGGGGTATGTGCAGCCCGCCGCCGGGCTGCCGCCCCTCAGACCCGCCTTGCTCAACATGCTGCACCGGGCGGGCCTGCACAGCCCGCCCCAGGGCATCGACTTGCAGGCACTCGACCGCTACTACGCCCGGCACTGGCAATGGGAACTGGACGGGGAAATTTTGTGGAAAGCCTGGACCAGGCTGGGAAGTTGAGCCAGGGCGGTAAATGATCCTCATCAGGAAAATCAGCAACAATTTTTCGAAAAGATTCTGCCAGATCAACACTCATTGAGCAATTAGCCCCTGCTCCCCTTCCCCATTTTTTTTGTGCGGGAAAATGCTTATACTTGGCCAGAAATAAAAAGTTTTTTATGTGATTTATTTCAACTTCATAAATAGCTGCTTTTTGAATCAAATTTTCCAGACAACCACACCCATTATTTTTCCATTTTTATCTCATTATCAGGTATGAAAATCATTTGTGTAGGCCGAAATTACCGCGAGCACGCCCGCGAGCTGAACAATCCCGTGCCGGAGCAGCCGGTCATTTTCTTCAAACCCGATACCGCCCTGCTGCGCAACAACAAGGATTTTTACTATCCCGACTTCAGCCAGGACATCCACTACGAATGTGAGCTGGTATTGCGCATTGCCCGCGAGGGCAAACACATACAGCCCCAGTATGTGCCCACTTACCTGGACGGGGTGGGCCTGGGCATTGATTTTACAGCCCGCGATATTCAGCAGGCCTGCAAGCAAAAAGGCCTGCCCTGGACCCTGGCCAAGGGCTTCAATGATGCGGCCCCCGTTTCGGACTTCCTCCCACCGGAGCAGTTTCCCGACTTGCAGGACGTGCACTTTCGCTGCCTCATCAATGGCCAGACCCGGCAGGTGGGCCATACTGCCAACATGATTTTTGACGTTCATTACCTGATTGCCTACATCACCCGCTACATTACCCTCAAAAAAGGCGACCTGGTGTTTACCGGCACGCCCAAAGGGGTAGGAGCTGTGGCTGCAGGAGACCATATTGAAGGATTTCTGGGTGAAAAAAAGATGCTGGATTTTCATGTCAAGTAACAAATTCAAGCTTTGCTTTGTGTTGATGGGGGTTTTGCTGGTCCTGGGCTTCGACCTGGAGAGGGGGCAGTATGCCTATCCCATGCCAGGTTATTACGCCCTTTCGGGCTCTTTTGGCGAGTTGCGCTCCAATCATTTCCACTCCGGTCTCGACATCAAAACCGGCGGGCAGAGCGGCGCCCCTGTGGTAGCCATTGAGGACGGCTATGTATCCCGCATCAACGTCAGCCCCTACGGCTACGGCAAGGCCGTGTACCTGCGCCACGCCGACGGCAAATACTCGGTCTATGCCCACCTTTCCCGCTTTGCCGATACCCTGCAAAGCCTGGTGTATGCCCAGCAGCGCAAAACGGAGCAATACACGCAGGAGATGTACCTGCGCAAACATGCCCTCGTCTTCAAAAAAGGTGAACTGCTGGGATATAGCGGCAACTCCGGCTCCTCACTGGGGCCACACCTGCACTTCGAAATCCGCGATTCGGCCGAAAGAATCCTCAACCCCATTCCCTGGTTTAAAAAAGAACTCCCTGACAACAGGCCCCCTATCGTACAGGAAGTGGCATTCGAACCCCTGGGCCCCACCGCCCGCATTGCAGGTGAGCACCGCTTTTACAGCAAATGGGTAGAAGGTGGCAACGGCCAGTACCGCCTGCCGGGTGTGCTCGAAGTTTACGGCCCCGTGGGCCTGCTCTACCGCGCCTACGACCTGCTCGACAATGCCGGCAACCACTGCGGCATCAACACGGCCCACCTCTACCTGGACGACAGCCTCATTTATGCCTTTGATTTACAACGCTTCGACTTCGACGAAACCCGTTACATCAACCTCCACCTGGCCTACCCTTTTACCCTGCATCCCCCCAAAAAATCTTACCAGCGCGCTTTTGTAGAGCAGGGCAACGCCTTCAGTGGCATACGCTTCCACCGCCGCCGTGGCATTATTGAACTCACAGACGGCCAGGTGCACGACTTTTGCCTGGAGCTGATCGACTCCCACGGCAACCGCACCCTCCTGAGCGGCAAACTCAAACGCAAGGCCCCGCCCCTGGTGTCGGTGCCCTTTGACTATGCGGGCACTTCCCGGCTCAGCTACCAGCTGCAGCGCGACCTGCTTCGCATCGACATTACCAACCCGAAAAAAATTCACGCACAGGGCATTTATTACGAAACCCTCACTGGCACCCAACACAAACTGCTACCTGCTTACCGCAAGGGCAACCAACTGGTGTTTTTGCTCCAGCTGGACTCCCTGCACCTGCCACGCAGGCTGTTTGATGCCAGCGGAAACCTACAGGAACAACTGCCCGCCTGGACGCTGGCCCTCCCCGACCGCCCC
>RFHT01000335.1 GCA_003696835.1 Bacteroidota bacterium | reverse complement strand
TCGGCATGCAGGACGCACACAAACATGGCCCCCGAGGCCAGGCCCCCTGCAGCTACGTCTATGCTCAGATGTTGCATGAGACGGTAAATGCGCGCTATGTTTGGCAGCTTCATACTCCCCACTCAATATGAGAAAAGCCAGCCCGGGATGCCGAAGGCGGCCAGATGATGCCCGGGAATTCAGTAATATGAGCAACAGGGGAGAAATATAGGCTTTTTGGCAGGAAAAACTACATCTTTCAGCGCAATAAAGTGAGGTAACCTGTACGTATCTTTTGGGTAGGCACTCCCAGCTCCAGGCATTCGTACCTTATGCTCCAGTAATATACTCCCTCAGACAGGGCGGTTTGCCCATCGCGGCCATCCCAGTAAATATCGGGTTGCCGGCTGTGAAACACCTGCTTGCCCCAGCGGTCGAATACTTGCAGTTCGTATTGCTGAACGCCCGTTTTTAGCTGAGGTACAAAGTGGTCGTGTATGCCATCGCCATTGGGGGTAAATACATTGGGTATGAACAGCTCACACCCACAGTCTATGCCCACGACTTCAAAACTCCTTTCAAAAGTAAAGCAGGGCGTAGTAACGGCTACACGGTAGCGCCCGGGAATGCGCACGCTCAGCAGGCTGTCCGTACTGAGATCGTTCCATGCATAAGCCGTGGCTCCCGGAAAAGCCGCATTAAGCTTCAGCTGTTCTCCCACACACAAGAGGGTGTCCTGGAGGCTTTGGGCAGGCGCCTCTGCCAGATAGCGCACCTCCAGGGTATCGCGGCTCACGCAGCTGCCCCTGTAGGCCTCCACTGTGTAGCTGCCTGCCTGCTCAATGAGGTATTGGTTTCCCCGGCTGCCATCGCCCCAGAAGTACTGGCTACTGGTATCCTCCAGCATGAGCAGCAGTTGTTCGCCGGGACAGAGGGTGGTGTCGGGGCCCAGGCTGATTTGTGGCCCCTGCTTTTCGGTAATTTGAATGCGCTCTTCTTTGGTGCAGCCGTTTATTTGGGCTTTCAGGCTGTAAGTACCAGCTTCCTTTACCAGGATGGAGGGAGTTTTTTCACCCGTTGACCATTCGTACAGTACCAGATGGTCGGGATGGGTGTAGCCTTGCAGCAGCAGCTCTTCTCCGGAGCACAACTGGTTTTTTTCTGCGAATAGAATTTGCTCAGGCAGTCGGCTTTTACAATTTTCTACCACCACATTGTCCACAAAATAGTAGGCAGATTCGTGGTAGGTTTCCAGGTTGACCCTCAGCTGCAGGGTGGTGTGTTCTTCATCGTTAAAATTGCCGATCATCAGGTATTTTTCCCCTCCCTGTGCGCGGTATTCTCCGCTGATTTCTTTCCAGTTGTCGAAGTCATTGATAATTTCTCCCTGGGGATTGACCAACTGGGGCGTGTAGGGGTATAAGGTTTGGGAGGGGATAGGCTGTGCGGTGAGGTACATGCTGATGTCGTCGGATACATAGCGCATGGAATCGCCAGGGCTGACGAAAAAGCTGAGAAAATAGGTATCTCCGTCAATGAGGGCTTCTTTGAGTTCAACGGCCAGGTATTCGCGGTAGAGCCCGCCGCCGCGCCAGATACGCACGCCGGCATAGCCTTCACCCCTGAGGGGAAACTGGTGGCCCCAGTTGTTGGTGGGAATGCCAGTAGGCGGGCCGCTTCCGGCACACTCGTGTGCCAGGTCCACCCCGCCGCCATTGGGCGAATACCAGGGAGGAGCCGCCGATACCTGGCCGCGGCCGTCGGGGCAGTGGGCAATTTCACTGAAAATGGGGTTGGGCACCAGATTCTGGGCTGCTGCCTCCGGGGCTGCAAGCACAAGGGCACACAGCAAGCATCCTGCCAGGGTGTGAAGATGGGTAGTCATAGCAGAATGAAAATTACGAAAATAAAAATGAAGTTACAACATCTAATTGATTCAGGGCCACCCTTTTTCTTCTATCCATTTCATACAACGTGCATAATCTTCGGGGCTGTCGAGATCGGTGATGCCGTGTGGAAAAGGGACCGTGGCTACTTCTGAGGGAAAGCGATTGAGTAGAGATTTGGCCCCTGTCTGCCCGTTGAGCTTCATCAAGAAAGGGAAATAGGTTTGATGAAAAAAAACCGGCACTCCCACATTTCCTCCATAAGCAGAAGCTATGATGCCTTTTCCACTTTGATCATGGGAGTGAATGAGTTGGTTTAGGTGTGCAGAACGCAAAAATGGCTGGTCACACACGCAGAGTATGCAGGCTTGGGAAGGGGAGGGGAGCCCGGACAAAGCAGAAACACCACAGGCAACGGAAGTCCCCATACCCTGCTGCCAGTGTGGGTTGAAACACAGATGCAGGGGAAGGTCGTGAAGTTCGGGCTGGATTTTTTCCTGCCAGGCACCCAGCACCACCAGCACCTGCTGGCAACGGCTGCCCAGCAGTTCGCGGGCCATCAGGCGAATGAGGCTTTGCCCTCCAAACCTGAGCAGTTGTTTGGGACTTCCCATTCTGCGGGAGGCGCCTGCGGCCAGCAGGATGGCGGTGGTGTTCATGTCTGTATTCAGCTGGCAGTGGCAGCTGCCTGCCGTTCTTCTATGAGGGAAATCAAGCGTTCAACGGCCTCTTTCACAAAGGCCGGGTCTTCGGCATGGGTATCCTTTTCGATCACCTCTATGTTGGGCGGAAGGTGTTCTTTGAGGTAGGCGAAGAAGGCCTCATCGGAGGCTTTGTCTTCCAGTACGCCTCCGGGTATGGAGTAGCGCCCTACGCCCTTTTTGGGGATCATAAAATAGGCTTTGTCCTTGGTGTATTGCAGTCTTTTGCAAATTTCGGCAGCTACGCGCTGTATTTCTTCTTCATTGAGGCGGGGAACAAACACCACGGGGCTGTGGAAGACGTATTTATGGGTTTTGTATTCCTCCGGCACGTGGTTGGGAGGTACGAGTATGCCCAGGTGCTCGGCTCCGCCGGGACAGAGTACCTGCGGCAGGCCCAGCTTGCCCGCTACCGTGAGGCGTTCGGGTCCACCTGCGCGCAGCACCGACCACACATCGTCGGCAATTTCTCCCATTGCATAGTCAAATACCGCCCCGATAATGCCTTCTTTCATCATCTGCTCCATGGCCCTGCCACCAGAGCCCACGGCGTGAAAAACAATGACCTCATAGCCGGCCTCTTCAAAGTACTTCAGGGCCTGTATGGTGCCATTGGTGAGTACGCCCAGGTTTGACATGCCGATGAGGGGCTTTTCACTCTTTTCCACGATGAAGGTGGTTTCGTCTTCAGCCATGCCGCAAGCCGCTGCGGCTGCATTGGCCAGTATTTTCCGGGTAAAGGGGTTGAGCTTGAGGATATCGCTGACCGAAAACATCATGGTGATGTCTTTGATGCCCACAAAACCGGAGGTGTCGCCAGAAGCGATGGTGGAAACCATGATTTTGGGCAGGCCATAGGGCAGGGCCTGCATCACATCACAACAACTGCTGGTACCCTGTGTGCCTCCCAGTCCCAGAACAGCATGTACCTCATTGTTGGCGATACGCTCTTTGAGGATGTTGATGCAGCCGAGCACCATGACGGGGGCCGCTTTTTCCCGGCTGGGATTCTGCAGCAAGTCTTCCAGGGGCGTCCCTCCGGCCCGGGCGATTTCTTCCCGGCTGATATCGGCTTTTGCACCTGGCTGACCCACCACGCCTATATCCATGAGCAGGGCCTTGTGCCCGCGGGCCTGAATTTGCTCAACGAGAAACTGGGCTTCCTGGCCTTTGGTATCCAGGGTGACCATGAGGGCAATTGTTTTGGACATGATGCAAGTATTATTAGCGTTTGGGAAATCTCAAATCGGCAAATTCTTTGGCAGTGGCATACACTGCTTTTTCTATGGGAATGCGCTCAGTAGAGGAGCCGGTCCATATTCCGTCCACACTGGTGTGGTCCAGCATGTACTGGGCGTCGGTGGGGTTTTCCATGGCTGCCCCATGTGCGATGAGCATCAAATCGGGTTTGATTTTGCGCAGCATCTGGTTGGCTTCTTCGGTTCTGGCAGCGGTTTGTTCAATGGTTTCGCCTGAATCGTAGCCTTTGAGGCCGCCTTTGGTGGTGCCTGCATGAAAGCAGAAAATATCGGGTTGAGCTTCTTCCACCATCCGTAGGCTGTCTTCTATGTTGAAAGCCAGCCCAATGCTCACCATGTCCATTTCTTTGGCCAGCTTCAGCATCTCAATTTCGTTGTCCAGGGTAATGCCGCTCTTGGTAAGCACGCGGTAAATTTCGCTGTCTTTGTCCACGTAGCTCACAGAAGGGCCGATATTGGATACAGAAAACACACCGATTCGCTTGAGGTCATCCAAAAACCAGCGCATGTCTTTCAGAGGATCATTGGCATTGATACAGGCGCAAATGAAGGCATCGCCCTTGATGGCCGGCATAATGTCTTCGCGGGTATAATCAAAGGTTTGCTTGTTGGAGTCCAGAATGGGCCAGAGCATGGACATGGTGCCCATGCCATTGGCGCGCAGGCGGGCACCGGAAAAGGTGTTGATACAGTCGGCACCGGCCTTTTCGAGCAGGCTGGCCACCAGTCCGCTGCCGGCACTGGCGATGAAAATGGGAATTCTGCTGGCTACTTTTTTTCTCAGTTTGGAAAGGATCTCTTTCCGGGAAGTGCGTGGTACAATCATGAGGGTAGAATTAGGATTTTTCTGGAGTTTGGTTCAATATTCACAAAAGACCCGTTTATCTGGCCGGGCTGCTGATAAAAGTACGAAATTCTGTTGAAATTAAATCACCCGTTCATTTCCGCC
>RFHT01000334.1 GCA_003696835.1 Bacteroidota bacterium | reverse complement strand
TGTGGTGGGCTTCATCGCTCCCATCCATTTGTTTGCCCAGTTTTGGTACCATACCCGCCTCATTGGCAAAATGGGCTGGCTGGAGCATATCATCGTCACCCCCTCCCACCACCGGGTGCACCACGCCATCAACCCGGAGTACCTGGATAAAAATTTCTCCGAAATTTTTATCGTATGGGACAAATGGTTTGGCACCTTCCAGGAGGAGCTGCCCGATGTGCCGCCCGTCTATGGCACCAAGCGGCCGGCCAATACCTGGAACCCCATCATCATCAACTTTATGCACCTGTGGCTGCTCATACAGGATGCCTGGCGCACCCGCAGTTGGTGGGACAAGCTGCGGATATGGTTTATGCCCACCGGCTGGCGCCCCGCCGATGTGAAGGACAAGTACCCCGTCAATGTGGTAGAAGATGTGTACAAACGCCCCAAATACGACCCCCCTGCTTCGCCGCTGCTCAAAAGCTGGTCGTGGTTTCAGCTGGTGATGCACAACCTGCTCATGTACTACGTGCTGGCCAACATAGCCGACTTCCACTACGGGGACGTGCTCATGTATGCCGGCTTCCTCTTTGTATCCATTTTTGCCTATACCAGCCTGATGGACAAACACCCCCTGGCCCTGCCGTTTGAGCTGCTCAAGCTGGGCTTTGGGCTTTTCCTCATCTGGCGCATGGACGGCTGGTTCATGATGGACAGCTACCTCAGTGGCAGCACGGCCCTCATGATTGCCTATATGGTGGTTTCGGCCATGATGACGGCCTATTTTCTCTATTACGAAAAACAAAAACCCCTGGAAATGGTCCCGCAGGAGGAAAGCAGGGGATGATCCTGCTGGCACGTGGACTATACATGTACATTATTTCCTTCAGCCTTACCCCCCTGCACGAAAGCAGGGCGGTATGCGTTATGTTGAAAGCAATATCGTATCGCATTAGGCAAAAAGTCCATGAACCTCCAGCAAATACGAGAATACCTCATCGCATACCTGCTCGAAGACCTGCGCGAATGCCTGCGTGCCTTTAAGGAGTGCGTATTGCCCGAATCGGAAGTGTATGCCGAGCTCATTCTGCTGGAAGCCCAGTTGAACCAGGCCAACAAACAAGCCCTGCTGGGCATTGCCAGGGATGAAGAGCTGCAACTGACCTACAACCGCCTACGGGCGGCCCTCATGCAGCTCATCCAGCAGTTGGAAGCCGAAGCGGTGCGCCCGGGCTTTCAGCCGGCTCCCAAAAGCGAAGCACCCAAAGCCGCCGCCAATAAAGGCAACATACTGTACCACATCCCCGACGTGATGGCCCTGCAGCAGGAAGCCCGCTGCGTGGTGCGCATTGCCTTTGAGGAAGCCCTGGTGCGGGAAAATTTTGAGGTGACAGAAGAAACCACCATAGAGGCTATACGCGTGGCTGAGGTGATGCAGGTGGAAATGATCGACCCTGCCCAAACGCCCCGCTTTCGCATACGCACTATTTCCTCCACCGAGCAAGTCATAGACGAAGACGCCTATACCGAGTGGGTGTTTTACGTCACTCCCCTTGTGCAAGGCACCTGGCCCCTGGTGCTGAAGGTGGCTGTAATCGAACTGGTGCGCGAAAAGGAGCGCAGGCGCGAAATTGTGCTGGAAGAACAAATACAGATCCTGGCCGACCAGCCCCTAACGGAAAGCAGCCCACCTGCTTTCAAACATAGCCCCCAGCAGCTCAATCTGGGCCCGGCGCCTGCCCTGGCCATGCCCGAAACCATGCCCAGGGTGCAGCCCGAATCCCTGCCTCCTCCGCCTCCCAGCCCTCTACCGGGCGGCACCGCTGGTGCCGCTGCCGACGCAGCGCCCGTACAGCAAAAGCGATCCCCCTCCGCGCCCACCGTATCAGGTAGGCGCAGGGTGCCCCTGGCCACTACCTTGTCGGTGGTGCTGCTGCTGGTGATGGGGTCGTGGTGGGTGATGCAAAAACAGTGGTCCATGAATGGAGGGGCAGCAAGAGACCATCCGGGCCCGATAGCCGACCACGAATCCACAGAAGCTTCCAAAGCCGACTCCACCGCTTCGCTCTGGCCCGGCCTGGAAGTATGCGGCCAGGCAAACACCGCCAACAGCTACCTCGTACTCTGGCAGCATGAGCAGGTGGGGGTGCTGTGCCAGCTCCATCAAAGCAAACCCTCAGCTGCCGGCCTGTGGCATGCCCTGGACCATGCCACCGCCCAAAACTTCCTGGCCCGCCTCAATAGCCCCGGCTACGACGGCAGCCTGCGGGTGCAGCTCCAAAACCCTGGCCTGGAGCAGCAACTGGAGGCCAGGGTGCTCAGCCTGCAAGCCGACAGCCTGCGTATTTCGTGGGAGTGACACCGGAGATTGATCTGAGCGTTGCAGTTGCTCCAAAATCAAACAACGGCTAGCAACGGCTTCACGCCAGAAAGCGCTCCAGGTGGTCTTTCCACTTTTGCCAGTCGGGCATTTCGCGGGTTTGCAGAGCAAAAAAGGCGCGGTTGTGGTGGGGGTGCACCAAATGGCAGAGCTCGTGCACAATGACGTACTCTATACAGCGCCTGGGAGCTTTTACCAGCTCAATGTTTAATATGATTTGCCCCTTGGGGCTGCAGCTGCCCCAGCGCTTCTGCATCCATTTGACACTCAGGCCTGAGGGCTTCACAGCATATTGTTCAAAACGCTCTATCCAGGGCTTGGCCAGTTCGGGCAGCTTGTGGGCGGCCCGCTCTTGGTACCACTGGCGCAGCAGACTGCCGGCCCGGGCTTTGTCCGGGGTATAAACTTCAAAAAATCCCCCCTTCAACTTCACGCATTCCCCCGGATGCTGGTACAGCTTCAGGCGGTATTGCCTGCCCCAATACAAATGGCTTTCTCCACTGACGTATTGCCTGGGAGGGGTGAGAGGTTCAAAGGAGCGAAAGTAGCGCTGCTGCCTCAGGATCCAGGGGGCGCGTTTGCGCACCTTTTCCTCAATTTTTTCCAGGGGGGTTTCCAGAGGTGCTTTTACGGTTACTTGCTGGTTGGGATGCACCGTAATGCCCAGGGTCTTTCTGTGCTGGTATTGCAGCTCAAAGCTAATGGCTTTTGAGCCAAATTGCAGGCTGTGTACCGACTGCGCTGGCGGCTTTTGCTGAGGGGGATGCTGTTCTCTTCGCATGGGTTTGGTTAATGGGGCGCCTAATGTTGCCGATACGTGCGCCGGGCCACCTCTATACATTTGCTGGCAATATCGTCAATTTCTCCAAAAGACCAGTTCAGGCCGTGCTCATCCCTCAGGTGGTCCATCAAATAATCACCTATGGCGATTTGCAATTTGCCTATGAGGTCGGAATTGCTTTGCCAGTCGATAAGCGGGCGGCCCTGGTGCAGCACCAGCTTTTGCACCAGTTCATCAATACCCAGCCCGGCCTGGGCTGCAATGCTGCGGGCTTTCTCCGCCTCTTCGAATTGGTTTTTGATCATTTCGAAGGAAATGCCGTAAAATGCCTGGGCAGCCTGTTTGCCCTTCAAGCTGGGCGGAATATCGCTTGCGGTTCTGTTGCGCACTGCTTCTTCTATTTCTTTAGCCCTGGCCAAATAAGCTGCATCCGAAATGCGCTTTTCCTCATAGGCCCGTATGGTTTCTTTGAGCATCTGAGAAAAACGCTTATAAAAAGCCGGGTCTTCTTCCATTTTTTCGTTGATGTGTTTGGCCGTGCGGTGGGCAATGGTGTCGGCTTTGGCAGCTGTGCCCACCACTTTTTCCACTTCTTCCTCAAATTTCTCCTTGTCAAATATATTGACCAGCTCTGTAAGGGGGCTCACCTGGTGCGAGCTTACATGCTTGTCGATCAGGGCCTGGATCTGTTTTTCATAGGCCTTAAAGTCCACCGTATCGGCAAAGCGCTGCCTGACGGAGTTGCGCAACTTGGAGAAAAAGCCCAGGTCATATTTATACCGTTCTATTTGCTCCTGAGGGGTGAAAGTCGTCCACTCCCCACTCGTCAGGGCGAGTTTGAGCAGGCGGGCATACAGGCTCAGCTTTTCGTAAAAATCCATGCGCAGGGCCTCATTCCGTAGCACTTCTTCATAGGCCGCTTCGTCGTATTTATTTTCCACCGTTTTGAAGAGGTCCCACAATTCAGAATGCGCCTGGGGCAGTTTTTTTGCCTCCTCGGCCAGATTGGTGATGGTGTGGCTGAGGTCTTTGGCATCGAAGCCCTGAAAATCGGAGTAGTTGGCCAGGGCCTCGTCCAGCTCTTTGAGCACCCCATAGTAGTCTATGATGAGCCCATAATCCTTGCCGGGGTGTATGCGGTTTACCCGGGCTATGGCCTGCAGCAAGCTATGCCCTCTGAGGCTGCGGGTAAGGTAGAGAAAGGTATTTCGCGGGGCGTCAAAGCCCGTTAGCAGCTTGTCCACTACAATGATGATTTCGGGCTGATCGTCGTATTTAAAGCGGCTGATGAGATGCTTTTCGTACTTTTTGGGGCTGCCGCCAAACTCATCCATTTTGCTCTTCCAAAAGCGCTTTACCTCATCGGCGGAGGCTTCGTAGGCACTTTCTTCTCCCTCGCGCATGTCGGGAGGGGAGATGAGCACCTCAGTGGATACCAGCCCGATTGCGTCCAGGTGTTTTTTGTACTTTATGGCTGCCCACTTGCTTTGGCACACCAGTTGGCCCTTCCAGTCGGTGCCTTTGCTGGCCTGGCGGTAGTGGCGGCTGATGTCCCAGGCAATGGTATAAATTTTCTGTTCGGCTATGTTCAGTTGGTCGGCCCGGCTGTATTTCTTCTTGAGATCGGCCCGCTGGTACTCGTTCAGGGGCTCCGATACGATGGAGAAATAGGTATCTATGGGTTGCTCCTGCACCTGCTGGGACACATGGCGGCCTTCGTAGAGCAGGGGCACGATGGCCTGGTCCTCTACGGCCTGGCGGATGGTGTAGGCCGGGGGGATGATGCCACCAAATTTTTGGGCAGTATTTTTTTCGCGCTTTTTCAGGGGCGTACCGGTAAAGGCAATAAAGCACCCCCTGGGAAAAGCCTTTTGCATGTGAGTACTGAACAGGCCGTACTGCGAGCGATGCGCCTCATCAATGAGTACAAACACATCGGGCGAATCCAGGGGCCTTAGTTGCCGGGTGGCGGTCTCAAATTTGTTGATGATGGTGGTGATGATGGCGTCGCTCTTGCTGTTGAGCAGTTCCACCAGGTGCCTGCCGGTGCGGGCCTGCAGTACGGGCAGTTGGCATTTTTTGAAGGTGTTGTAGATCTGGTCGTCCAGGTCCACCCGGTCGGTAACGATGACGATCTTGGGGTTTTTAATGGATTTATCGAGCGCAATAGCCTGAGCCAGCATAACCATCGTAAGGGATTTGCCACTTCCCTGCGTATGCCAGATCACGCCACCCTTTCGCCCTGCACCTGTACCGGCGACTAAAGTCGCCGACGCCGACTTCCTCCCAACATCGGCAACATCGGTACCATCGGCGGATAAATCCGCCGGTACAGCAGTGATACGTTGCATGGTTGCTTTAATGGCAAAATACTGTTGATAGCGAGCTATTTTTTTGATGCCCGCATCATAGAGGATAAAATGAAACGTGAGGTCGAGCAGGCGCTGGGGCCGGCAGATGTTGTAGAGGTAGCGGTCCTGCTCAGTGACCTTCCGCTCCAGGGCGGCCGCCTGCTCAAAATTCCTTCTGACGTAATCGAGCCGGGCTGCAAATAGTTTTTGTATTTGCTCGTCTGCTAGTGGGCGATTTTTGATTTCCTCAATTGTACCGGCTGTACCGGCTGTACCGGCTGTACCGGCTGTACCGGCGGATTTATCCGCCGAAGAAGAACGGTCGGCGGATAAATCCGCCGCTACCGGTAGCTCTTTCCACTGCGACCAGAATTTTTCGGCGGTAGCAGTTGTTGCGTACGAAGCAGCATTGGTGGCCATGCTCAGCAGCACCTGCGAATAGGCATACAGTATGCGTATGCCATCTTCCTGCTGATTGCGCAAATGCTGGGAAATGGCCTGCTGCAGCGGGTCTTTCATATCGGGTCGTTTACACTCAATGACCACTAATGGGATGCCATTGACGAACAGCACAATATCGGGAACATAATGCTCATGACTGCCTGCCCGTTGTACTTTAAATTCCTCCGTTACATGAAATACATTCTTGTCCCATTCTTTCCAGTTGATGTATTGCAGGGTATAGCTCTTCTTGTCTCCTTCTATGGTTTGTTCCAGAGCTTTGCCCAGGGTGAGCAGGTTGTAGATGTGCTCATTGGCCGTCACCAGCCCCTCTTGCAAGGGCACCTCTTTTAGCGCATTGATTCCAGCCTGGATGTTGCTGTCACTGTAAGCATAGGTTTTGCCTTTGTATTGAATGCTGTTGATAGCCCGCAACTGCTTTTCCAGCACCTCCTCCAAAATAACCTGGGAAGTCTTGCCGCCCCGCAGCCGCAGGGCCTCCTCTGGCCTAAGGTAGGTATAACCCAGGTTTTGCAGGAAGTGCAAGGCTGGAATTTGGGAGATATGGTCTTCTTTGAAACTGGGTGTGGTCATGGTAGCAGTACGGTACGGGCGACTTTAGTCGCCCTAGTTCTAGTTCTTTGATGGTTAATTAATTATGATGGTTAAAATTATTGGAATCAATCAGTCGCCCTAGTTCTTCATTGTATTTGATTATTTGGATAAAGCCGGGCGCTTTGATGGTAGTAGTACGGGCGACTTTAGTCGCCCTAGTTCTTTGTCATTATATTTGATTATATTTGATTATATTTGATTATTTGGATAAAGCCGGGCGACTATGCAATTTATTCGTATTTTATAAAGCCGGGCGACTAATTATATCTACTAAGTAAACGTTTCATTATTTTAAAGGGTTTTGGCCAATGGGGGTTAATTATTGGCTTTTATAAAGCCGGGCGACTAAAGTCGCCGCTACGATTCCGCTACGAGCCGCTATTATAAAGCCGGGCGACTAAAGTCGCCGCTACGATTCCGCTACGAGCCGCTATATTTTTTTGATAAATAGGTAAAAGGGAAATCTTCCCATGCCGCTGTCAATCCAGCCTTAACTGGATTTTGCAAAATGTAACGGATGATGTTTCTAAACTCTTTTTCATTCCTAATATAATGGTCGTAACTATCTTTTTGCCAAAATTTTCCTTTTCGTCCAAGCAGTTGATTCGCATAGTAGGACGTGCTGCCCTTAATCAATTGCATTACTTTGTGTAACTGAGTGTAGTTTTCGGGAATTTGCCTTAGATAAAAACCATCTTCGTCAATCATTTGAGCGGAGAAGTCAACAAGCAAATGCACATGATTCGGCATGATACAGTATGCAATCAAGTCATATTTATCCCCATCCATTTCATGCAATTTATCCATTACGATTTGCGCCACTTTGGGCTGCTTTAGGTAGCATTCGCCAAATGGTTTTTGGTCTAGCTGATGGTCATAATTTTTGAAGAACAATTTTCTTTGCCTCATAATAGCCTCCTCATAGTTAGCAGGCTTCTCTTTTTCTAACCGACTGATTTCCGCCTCCATTTGCAACTTCAACCTGGCAATTAATTTTTGGGGCAGGCTGTCTCCCAATCGAAAGGTGACGAAAAAAGTAGCCCCAATAGGTGCTATGTGTGGCAAACGATTTCGGTATTCCGTTTTTATTTCCATTATTTAATTTTTACCGGCCAATTCATTCTCCTAATTTAATTAAATTCTGGTGAATATTTTGCTATACCCACAATACAAAGTCAGAATTTGCGAGATGGGGGCTTCTTTGAAGCTGGGTGTGGTCATGGTATCC
>RFHT01000333.1 GCA_003696835.1 Bacteroidota bacterium | reverse complement strand
TACCAGCAAAGGGGGACAATCAGCCGTAGTGGTATCGGCCGTGAAATCCACCATGGGTTCGTGCACCACGATATAGTCCACTTTTACCGTATCGGCCGGACAGTTGTTGACGTCTGTTACGGTTAACTTTACAGCGTAGGTGCCCACATTGGTATAAACGTGCCGGGGATTGGCCAAATTGGAGGTATTTCCGTCGCCAAACTCCCACAAATAGCTCAGCCCCACCCCCTGCGACAAACTGGTAAACAACACCTCATTGCCGGGGCAATTGAGGGTATCCGATACTTCAAAATCAGCTACGGGGTCGGTGATGAGGATGTAATTAAAGAGGGTATCGGAAGCCGTACAGCCCACCGAGTCGGTGGCTGTGAGGGAGATGTCGTAATAGCCCGCCTGGGTGTACAGGTGCTGGGGCGCCTGCTCATTTGAGAGCGGCCCCTCGCCCAGGTTCCATTCCCAGGCCACTACGGGAGCCATGGAGGAAGTATTGTTGTAAAACTGTATGTTGAAAGGGGCACAGTCCGAGCTGTCCACTACCTCAAAGCGGACGTCGGGCCCCCAGGCCGTGATATAGTCGTAGCGGATGAGAGAATCGAGACAGCCCAGCACATTGCTCACCTTGAGCTGCACGTGGTAAGAGCCTGGCGCCTGGTAAATATGTGTGGGGTTAGGCTCGGTAGAAGTGTTGCCATCGCCAAAGTCCCATTCCCAGCTGATGGCATTGACCGACAAATCGGTAAAACTCACAGCAAAGGGAAAACAGCCACTGCTGTCACTGGCCTGAAAAGCCACATCCAGGGGCACCACATTCACCACATTGTCGATGGCATATTCACAGCCGGCAGCGGAGTTGCGCACGCGCAGGGTAACCACATAAGAGCCAGCCTGGGTATAGGTGTGGCGGGGGTTTTGTTCCGTAGAAGTAGCCCCGTCGCCAAAGTCCCATTCCCAGCTGTCGGCCCCGATGGATTCGTCGGTAAAAATGACCTCAAAGGGCAATTGGCAGCCTATGCTGCCCGACATGCTGAAGCGGGCAATGGGAGGCTGTATATCTACAAACTGAAACTTGGTGAGGGTATCGCCGCAGCCCCGTTTATAGGTAATGAGGCTTACGTCAAACTGGCCAACGTCGGTATAGGCATGCTCCGGGCTCAACTCGGTGGACTCCCCCCCGTCGCCAAAGAGCCAGCGCACGCTGTCCACGCCGGTAGTGAGCAAATTGAACTGTATGGGCTGCTGGGCACAAGCCAGGGTGGGGGCCGCATCAAAGTCACCTGCCACAGCCTGGCCCATGTCGATATACTGACCGAAAACGGTGGTGCTGGTACAGCCATCGGTGGTGCCCACTGTGAGGGTGACATCGTACAGGCCCGTATCGGCGTAGGTATGCAGCGGATTTTGCAGGCTGGAGGTATTGCCATCGCCAAAATCCCACAGCCAGGAGTTGACCGTAGAGGTGCTGAAGCTGGAGTCCATGAACTGCACCGCCAGGGGTGCGCAGCCGCTGCGGGGCATAGCCTGTATGGCCGCTACGGTATGTCCACTCACGATGTGATTGACCCTGCGTTCTACGGCCGAACAGCCCGCCTCATTGGTCACGGTCAGGCTGATGTTGTAGAGGTAGGGTTGAAATTCGGGCGGATTATCGGGGAAAGTATGGGTTACGTGCTCGGTGGTATAGGTGGCGCCGTCGCTGAATTCCCACAGGTAGGTGACGGCCCCTGAGTTCACACTGGTGTTGGTAAAATTTACCGTAAATGGTGCCTCACACAGCAAGGCCGGGTCGGTGTCGAAGTTAGCGTCAGGCGCCTCACCTATCACGATGGTTTTGGTGCCGGTATAGGTACAACCCTCCGCATCGGTAATGCTGAGGCTGGCCGTATAAGTGCCGGCTGCCGCGTAGCTGTGGCTCACATCGCAGCTGGTACTGTTGCCCCCATCGCCAAAGTCCCAGCTCACCGTGCTGCCCGGCCGGGCGCCGCACATAAACTGTATGGGCTCCCCCAGGCATACCACCGAATCACTCACTTGTATATTCACCTCATTCTGGCCAATGCTCACCATCTGCTCGTGGCGTACGGTGTCGCTGCAGCCGGCCGCATCATATACCACATGCGTGATGGAAAAAGCGCCCCGCTGCCGGAAAATGTAATTGGGATGCACCGCCGTGGAAGTATCGCCATTGCCAAAATCCCAGAAGTGGTTCAGCCCGGTGGTGCCCTCACTGGTAAATTGCACAGCAAAAGGTGGATCGCAGCCCAGGGTGTTGTCGGCAGAAAAGCTGGCGTCGGGGTAGTCGTTTACCGAAATGTAGTTGGGTTCTACCAACACCGAATTACAGCCGTTTTCGTCACGTACGGCCAGGGTAATGGTGTAGCTGCCCACCAGCGGAAAGGTGTAGGTGGGGTCGGAAAAGGTGCTGGTACTGCCGTCGCCAAAATCCCATAGCCATTGGGTGATGGCCCCGGAGCCCGGTGCCGACAGGTCGTTGAACTGAACGGGATCGCCTATACAATTGGCGGGATTGGTGGCATCAAACTGCGCCTGAGGGCGCTCATGTATGGTGATGTAATTGGTTTTGGTAACGGTTTGGTTGCCCCCTCCGCTCAGCCCTATGGTGAGTCGTACGGTATAGGTGCCGGGCTGTATGTAGGTAGTACCGGGATTTTTTAGGTTAGAAGTGTTGCCATTGCCAAAATCCCACTGCCAGCTTACCGCATTATTGCTCAAATCCTGAAAATTGATCACCAGCGGACTGCAGCCCGATGTAGTATCAGCTGTAAAATCCGCCTGAGCCCATATTGTTTGACAGGAAAGAATGATCAGGGCAATCAGGAATACGCATTTCTTCATATCAGAACAAGGTTCATAGCCACGGCGCAACAAAGGTCTTAAAAATTAACCCCAAAAAACAAAAAAGCACAGGCCAAGCAGGCCCAAATCAGGCCGTGTTGCCGTGCGTCCCGTATTTTGAATGACAAGATAGTTAGCCAACCCCTATTTTCAAAGTCAAATCTCCCGCTATCTGTCTTCTGAAAGGGAAGGGGCATTGACATAATGCACCGCCTGCCCGCTGGTTACATTCCTTGCTGAATGCGATGAGTTCTATGGCAGAATCCCCAGCTTGCTTTGGCCCCTTCCCCCTGCTTTCTGGCAAATGATTCTCATGCTAAGTCTGCTATGGCCCTTACACAAAAAGGACGTAACTTGCAGGCCGGAACCATGAAGTTTGATGAATACCACATAGCGCCAGAAATAAAGCGGAGCCTGCGAAAGCTGGGTTTCAAACGGCCTACCGACATACAGTACAAAGCCATTCCGCCTATTTTGAAGGGGGAAGACGTGCTGGCCGTTGCCCAAACGGGTACGGGTAAAACGGCTGCCTTTGCCATTCCCATTTTGCATATATTGCATCAACGCCTGAAAAAAAGCAGCCGCAAAAGCGGGATCAAATGCCTGGTGATGGTGCCCACGCATGAGCTGGCCATGCAAATAGAAGAAGCCTTCAAAGCCCTGGGGCAATATACCCGCGTCAAGGTGATGAGCTTGTTTGGGGGCGTGGAGCAGGCGCCGCAGATTGAGCGGCTCCGGAAACGGGTGGACGTGCTCATCGCCACACCCGGGCGCGTGTTTGACCTCCTCAGCCAGGGGCACCTGCAACTGCAGCAGGTAGAAATACTGGTGCTGGACGAAGCCGACCACATGCTGGACATCGGCTTTCTCAAAGACATACGCGACCTTACGCGCAAGCTGCCCCACAATCGGCAAACGCTCTTTTTTTCGGCCACTATTGATGAAAAAATAAAAAAACTGGCCTACTCCCTCATCCGGCAGCAGGCCATTCGCATTCAAATTTCTCCCCAAAACCCCGTGGCCAAAAACGTGGACCATGCCGTGGCATTTGTGGCCATGGACGACAAACGCTTTTTCCTCGAACGGCTCATACGGCAGTATCCCACCCACAAAATCCTGGTATTTGTGCGTACCAAAGTGCGGGCCGAGCGGGTACAGAAGGCCCTGGCACGTGCAGAAATTCAAAGCGATTACATACACAGCGGCAAAGACCAGCAGGCGCGCAACCAGCTCATGGCCCGCTTCAAAAGCGGGCAGTTGCGGGTGCTCATTGCCACCGACATCACCGCCCGGGGCATAGATTTTCCACGTGTGGACCTGGTAGTGAATTACGACCTGCCGCAGCAGGCCGAAAACTACGTGCACCGCGTGGGCCGCACCGGCCGGGGCAACCGGCGGGGTATGGCCATCAGCTTTTGCAGCCAGCAGGAAACCTCCCTGCTGGAGGCCATACAGTCATTCCTCGGTAAAGACATAGAGGTGCTGCCCATAGACCCCGAAATATATGAGGAGGTGGTACACAGCTCTCCTACGAGCGAGGCCAACTGGAAACAGCTGCTGGCCGAAGAAGAAAACCGCCCTAAATCCAGGAAGAAAAAGAAAAAGAAGTAGAAATCCTTAGGCGGGTTGTTCCCTCAAAGCGGCAACTTCAGCTTATCGGCCAGGAACTTGTGGTAAATCCACAGCACCAGCAAAGAGCCGCCCACGGCCAGGGCCAGGGTGCCCAGCCAGGTAGTGCCCAGCCAGTTGATGTGCAGGGTGCGGGCCACCCAGCCACCTACCGAAGCCCCAATGATGCCAATGATGATGGAGGAAATCCAGCCTCCCTTTTCCTGCTGAGGGGTAATGGCCTTGGCAATGGCGCCGGCAGCAAGTCCGATCAACAACCAGATAATGACGTTCATGATGTTTGATGTTAGGAATTATTTGGGTAAAATTTGTGGAAATAATTTTATGTTTCCATGCTTGAGACGAACGGGCGCCCAAAAAGTAACAAGGGGCAGCTGCACAAAGTTGAAGGAAGTTGTATGTAAGATTTGGCCTCATAACGCTTCCGGCCGACAGATGGCCATGTTTAACTTGCGGCTTGCTGTAATTCTGTAAGTGAGATCAACCCATTAAACTCATGAAAACCATTGTATTATCGTTCTGTATAGGCATAATGCTTACTGCATTTACGGGTACTGCTGTACTCGCCCAGGAAACGGCCGACAAGGTAAAAGCGGCCCTGGATGAAGCCCTGAAAACGTACATCGTCAATGTAAAGCCAGACAAAAACTGTGAGTGCAACAATTGTACACACACCTACAAAGATGCCTTCAAAATCACCAAAAGGCAAGCGGTAGCAGGTACCCTCCGGGTATGGGGCGTAGCCAAAGCCTACCATAAATCCCAGTTTACCGGCTCAGGCATGGGCACCATTGAGTTTTATGCCGAACTCAAAAAGCAGGGCGAGGAGGTGAGTGTGAGCAAATTCAAATGGCGCAAAAACGACTGCATGTTGTACGTCACCCTGCTGGAATAAGCCATGGCCCTCAGGCCTTCTGCCCCTGGGGCCTTTTGCCTCTGAAGGGGGCAAAAAATGCCTGGATTTGCGGCAGCTCTTTCTCTATGTCACCACTGGGCCAGAATGGCTCATCGGCTATGCGCAGCTCTTTGTTGGCGTAGTCCAGTCCAATCATAATAATGGGTATGCCGGCCTGAGCGGCAATGTGGTAAAAGCCCGTTTTCCATTTCTGTACAGCCTTGCGCGTGCCTTCGGGAGCCAGCCCGATGGCAAACTCCTCCTTTTGCCGGAAAATTTCTACGATCTGCTCCACCATGTTGGTGCTTTGAGAGCGGTCCACGGGATAGCCGCCCAGCATGCGGAAAAACCAGCCATAGGGAAAGCGAAACAGCTCGGCCTTACCCAGAAATTTGGCCTTGAGCCCCAGGCTGTATTTGGTTGCAATGGCCAGTACAAAGTCCCAGTTGCTGGTATGGGGTGCACCAATGATGAGGTACTTGGGATACCGGGGCACCGGCCCGCGTATTTTCCAGCCTGCCAGCTTCAGCCCCCAACGGCAAATCAATTTGAACATAACCTAACTGTCATGAATGCAAAATAAACGCGACTCACAGAAAGGTAAGTCGCGTTCATGCTGTAAAGAAAATGAAACAAAATAATAATAATGCTTAAAAACGGTTGCGCAGCAGGTCGATAAACTCCCGCACAGCACCGTCATTTTGATCAATGTCTTCTTTACTCAATACAAATTTTTGCAAAATATCTTCTACCTCGGCTTTGTCCTTGGCGTTGTTTACCTTGTCCACAATGATGCGAAAGCGCACATTGTTGCCGTCAAATACCTTTTGTACAAACTGATACTGTTTGTGGATGGGTATTTCATTGAGCTTGATCTTGTTGTCGCCATTGAGGGCTTCGTGCAGTTTGGGGCCGCTGCTTTCCTGAAAACGGTCGGCCACAGTTTTGGGTTTTTCCTGCTCGAGCTGCTCGGCTATGGACTTCACCTGCTCGGCAGGCACTTCCTTTTTTTCTTCTTTCTTGCGGTTCAGAAAACGATCCAGGAATGAGGTAGTGGATTCTGTTTGGGCTTCTTCCCCTGCGAGTTTTTCCGCAATGGTTTTGGGGCGGTCTTCTTCATCCAGCAGGGCATTGTTTTCCTCTTCCTTTTGGGCAATGCGGTCCAGAATGGTCGGCTCCTTTTTTTGCACCTGGTCGGCCAGCTTGTCGGCAAGGGTGGTAACGACCGGCTCTTCCTCCTGCTGCTCCTGCTCGGCTTGGGCCATTTCCTGAACTTCCTCCGCACCTTCTTCCACTTCTTCGGCCACTTCTTCCATTTTTTCCGGCACCTCCTTAGCGGTTTCTTCCACTGTTTCGGCAGCTTTATCAGCAGCCGTTTCAGCTATTTCTTCGGCTATGGTTTCCGGTTCTTCAGTTGCTGTTTCTTCAGCTGGCGCTTGGGTTTCCTCAATGGGCACCTCCTTCACTTCCTGTACCTCTTCTTCGACTACTACTTCACGCTCCGGGCTTGCTTCCCCGGCCTCTTCAGCTGCTGTTTCTTCTTGGGGAGTTTCGGCCACAGTTTCCTGCTGCGCTGCCGGTGCTTCCGTTTCCACCTGTAGCCTTTCTTCGGTTTCTGTTACCGCCTCATCGGAGGGCGGGGCCACTTCTTCCTGAGGGCTTTCCTGCTGTTCAGTTACAGCTTCTTCGGTAGCAGGAGCGTCGGTGGTTTGCACGCTTTCTTCTCCTTCTATGTCAAAAAAGGTAGCGGGTGGTTCCAGGTTGTCAAAAAAGCTTTTGCGCCGGGCTTCTTCCAGCAACTTTCTCTGTCGCTCTTCTTCTTCCCTGCGCTTTTGCTCGGCCAGCTCGGCCTCGCGGCGGGCCTGCTCCTCCCGGGCCAGGCGCTCTGCCTCCTCCTGCCGGCGGCGGGCCTCCTCGGCTTCCAGGGCTTTTCGCTCCTCCTCCTCGCGCTTCACTTCCTCCAGAATATCCCCCAGCTTGTGTTGGGTGAGTTTTTCGAATATGCCGGCCCGGTAGTCATCGAAATGCTGGCCGCTCTTTTGCTCAAAAATCTCAATGACCTTCTCCATTTTGAGGAAGAAAATGTCCTTCTCCACCGTATCCATGTGATTTTTTTTGTGGTAATGCAAAATGCTGTTCACAATAAAATCAAAATCGGAGAAGAAGGGCGTATAACGCTCATATAGCTCCAGCGGGGTCTTTTCGCGGTTGGCAAAAAAGAAGCTGGTGAAGGTCTCTTTCGGGTCGAGCAGCAGCTTGAGGTTGTTGTAAACCGCTCGCTTGAGCATGGGCCGAAAGTCCTGCTGAGAAATGGCAATGTGCTGCGACAAAAGATTGCGAAGCAGCTGCAGGTGCTCTTTTATTTCGGGATGCTCAAAGTCGAAATACGGATGCTTGAGCTTACTGATCTGCATATTCCAGACCTGATATACCTGGAACAGTAAAAACTTGTTGATTTGGGTGTGCTCGGCAAAATCCTTCAGCTCATCTCCCCGGATCACGCCCTGGTTGAAGTAGTGACCTTGTATGAGATTGTCGCTGACTTTTTGAGCAAGCTTATTGAGATTTTCCTCAGGTAGAACGATTTGTTTCATTATCCGTGATAATTTGATCTTTACAGCGTGAAGTAAATATACGATTTTGTCAGGGAAAGAAAAATTCCGAATACTAAAACGATGTGTATCCGGCTGCATGCATGAAAAATGAAGAGAACGAAGGTGATTTGTGAGCGGTATATTGGCCACTGTAAAGTATAATATACGCCTCAAATACCCATATTGTTATAACAATAACTGTTCCATTACTAAAACTAACCAGCAGCATTAATCTTCAGACTCTGATGAAATGAGGATCATATCCAGATCGCCCAGGGTATGGCTGATGGTAATTTTTTGGCACACCCCCTGGCGGTAGGTATAATAATTTTTGTTGCCATTTACCAGGGTCATTTCATACCTGCCGTCTGCAAGCCGCCTGATGGGCAGGTATTCGCCAAAGCGCTCGGAAAAAACCTTAGAAAGCCCGTAAGGCGGCCAAAAATACATGGGGATGGTGCTGTAGGTAATGGGGCTGTATGTCAGTGCACGGGTTTTACCGCTTTTTTCCATAAGGTACTGCCCGTTTTGCCATCGTAGCAGGCTGGATTCGCGCAGCTTGCCGTCGCGATAGCTATTAGTGTGGGCATAAGTGAGCATGTCATTTTCATACTTGCACTCAAAAAAGAACTTGAGCCTCACCTTGATGATGTAGCGAATTTCCACCTCGTACCTCACAATGTGGTGTTCGGTATGTCCATTTTTGAAGCGTTCTGCTACTACCCAGCCCACTGCATCCTCTCCTTTGCGCACCTCGTATCTGAGGATGTCCTGGGCGCGCAGGCGGTTGTTTTCGCTCATCAGCAACAGCCCGAAAGCTACTAAGCAGCTACGCATCGCTATGTTTTCCAAATTTACCGGTATGTAATTCCATGCAGAAAGGAAGCAGGTCTGTATCATGATCCTCTTGAGGTAAGGCAGCAGCAATGTGCAAGTAACGAATTTTTGTATCCAAAAAGTAAATATCACCTCAAAAGAGAAAGATAAAAAGACAATTTTGCATGCTTTTTCCTCAGATAATGCCATGCAGTGGCCCGCCAGGCGCCGCCAACTGATTGACGTGCTGCACAACCTTGGGGTCTTCCTCCAGAGGAGGTGCGTGATGGGGCTTGATGCGTGCATCAATGATGAGGGGGCCTGTACAGCCCCAGTGTTTGTAGCTGATAAAGCTGCCAGCCCCAAAAATATCATGTGAAGGATTGGAGCGGGTAAAACACACCCACAAAAAATTGTTGAGTTTTTCACTGGCAAAGCGGCTGTCATCGGCCAGCACCAGCAGCGGAATGCCTTCCATCCCCTGGGTATGTTCGAGCATGTTTTCCAGCAAACTTACTTCTTCGCGTTCGGCATTTTCATAGGGAGGCGCCTGTACCACCAGCACACCCGGCATGGCAAAGCGAGGACTGGAAAATCCCTGAGGCAGCTGAAAGTCGGCGGGCAATTCGGAGGCAAGGCTGCGGATGGGCGGCCCTGCGGCCGCCATGACAACCTTTGAACCCTGGTTGAGGCCCTCACCGGAGTAGTCGAGGGTGTCGATGGTGGTGCGGGTTTGGAAGTGCAGGTCTCTGCGCCAGTCGATGCGCTGCAGCAGCTGGGCAAAGAAGGCCGGTATATGGTGTATATCCAGTTGGGGGTTGTCTTCGTGGGCCACAATGAGGAGGTACTTGGCCAAAGAGGCCTGGTTGAAGCCCAGCACGGCGTTGGCGATGGTGAGCAGCTCGCGGGGCGCGCGCTGCTCGTAGGGCACGTAGCGCTCGCTGCCAATGGCCAGCAGCAGGGGGTGTACCCCGGCAGCATCCACGGCGTGCATGGCGTGCAGGCCGGTAACCGAAACGGGCACCATGGGGGCCGTCACCTCGTGTATGAGGTGGCCAAAGCTGGTATCTTCCTGAGGAGGACGCCCTACCACCGTGAAGGGCCAGATGGCATCCTTGCGGTGATATACGGCCTCTACTTCCATGACGGGAAATTCGTGCTGCAAACTGTAATAGCCCAGGTGGTCGCCAAAGGGGCCTTCGGGCAGGGTACGGCCGGGGTCTATGCTACCCACTATGCAAAAATCGGCATCGGCCGAAATGAGGTGGCCGTTTTTGCGGGTGTAGCGGAAGTTGCGCCCGGCAAACATGCCGGCAAACATAAGCTCGGACAAACCCTCGGGCAGGGGCATGACGGCAGCAAAGGTGTGGGCCGGTGGCCCACCTACAAAAATGCTCACCCGCAGGCGTTCGCCCCGGGCCAGGGCTTTGGCGTGGTGCACCCCTATGCCGCGCTGTATCTGGTAGTGCAGGCCCACCTCCCGGCCCGGCTGGTAGGCATTGCCCGCCAGCTGTATGCGGTACATGCCCAGGTTGGCATGCATGAGGCCGGGCTGCTCCGGGTCCTCGGTATAAACCTGCGGCAGGGTGATGAAAGGCCCCCCGTCCAGGGGCCAGGATTTGATCTGGGGTAGCTGCTCAAGGGTGGTTTGGCCATACAAAACGGGGGCTTTTCCCCATTTTTTGAGGGGCAGGGCCCTGAGGGCAGTAAAAGGGGCACGCAAAAATTGGTGGGGCCTGCGCAGCAGTTGGCTGGGGTCGGCCTTGAGCTGCACCACCTGGCGCACGCCTTTGAGGCTGTGGCGGAATAGGTATTCACAGCGCGAAAAGGTGCCAAACAGGTTGCATACCGCCGGAAAGGGGCTGCCTTTTACCCGCTCAAACAAAATGGCCGGCCCCTGGGCCTCATAAACCCTGCGCTGAATTTCGGCCATCTCCAGATGGGGGTCCACCTCCTGGCTCAGCCGAATGAGCTGCCCGCTTCTTTCTAAATCCCGAATACACGCTTTCAAACTATTATATGACATAAATTTTTTTTAAATTGAGTTTGTAATTGCAGGATTTATTTTATTTTGCAATAATTAACTGTTTCACAATTAACTCCCTGCAAAGTAAATTGTTGGGCCAAACAAAAAGAAGAAAATAGTTGGGTTTTTTGAGTTTTGGATAAAGCAAACTTACAATAAACTGAAAAAAATATATGGAATTCCGTAACCTTTGCCGTCTTTATGACATAAAAAAGATAAACGCGCATCCTTTACAAACCTTCTGTTCTATGAAAACCCTAGCTTCAATTTTCACCCTTTCCTTCTTACTAATTCTGAGCACTTATGCCACCCCCATACCTCCTGTATATAGCGGGTTTTGGGTCAATACACTGGCCGAGGAAAATGAACCTTACATCTTGATCATCGACAGCCAGGCCGAGCTGGTGCAGCTGGTGCCCAAAGGCACCAAAGAAGACTATCGCAGCCTGCCCCTGGCCAAGTTTGAGCCGGTGAAATACAAGCGCAAGCGGGCATTCAAGGCTGCTTTTGAGCAGTACGAAATCCTGCTTTTGCCTGCCAAAGACCCCCAGCGAATGGAGGTAAAGGTAAAAAACAATGGCAAATTCCTTTCGATGAAGCGCACCTACCCTTTCATTAAGCCCAAGCAGCGGCAAGTGACAGAGGGAGGCATTACCTTCATCAACCGCGGTTCCCGCCGGCTGAACCTCTACTATGCCACCAGCGAAGAACAACTACTGCTGCAAACCCTGGATGCAGGTGAGCGCTTCTACCAGCCCACACAGGTGGGCATGACGTGGGTGGCCCGCTTCGAGGGAGACTTCAGCAATGCCAAAACGGTATTTGGCACCCGCTCATATTACCAGCAAGTAGAAGTATATGACCCCTACTCCAATCAGGGCAGCCAGCCCGGAATGACCGCCGGTAGCGACATCAAATCCAGTATCTGGTACAACCCATACAGCAACAGGGGAGAGCTGAGCAGGATTATCATTGGAGCCGAAGGCAAATTCGCTTATGTAAACATGCGGGGCTCCAGGGGGCAGGCCAACGACCAGGGCACCCTGGTGGTGCTGCAAATGACCGGCCCGGATACCTACTCCATGCAGGTAGCCGGCAAGGCCTACAACCTCACCTACCACCCCAACCGGCTCAATGGGCTGGAGGTGAAGCAACACGCCGATCCCGGCGCCCGAAACAGCCGCACCCCCACCACCAGCATGCGCCAGCTCACCCGCTCCAATGCCGATGGCACCATCGAATTTCACAACCGCATGAACGAAAGCCTGAAAATTTACTGCGACGTGGGAGTAAATCCCTTGTACTTTTACGAGCTGCCTGCGGGCGCTACGGTGGAGCAGCCCACCCAAAAAGACATGAACTGGATTGTGAAAGGCAGCCAAAACTACATACAGATGGTACAGGGCAATAGCGACGACCAGGTAATTTACCTCGACCGCAACACCCAGCAGCAGGCCTCCGGCGGGACAGGACAACCGACCCGTGGCATTCAGCTGGATGCACCTACCAATATCATGATTGCCAACACCTACAACCAGGATGTGTATATATATGCCCTTAATTCTGATGGGCAGCTGAAACCCTGGGGAATGCTGAAAAACGGCAAGGTAGATATTTACCCCAGCTTTATCGGCCAAACCATTGTGATCCGGGCAGCCGACAGAAGGAGAAGTGAGCTCACTTCCTTCACGGTGGAAAGAGACAAGCAGCGCTTTGGCTTTATTGGCCCGCCTGTGCGCTAGCAACAGCTTCAAACGAATGCGGGGGCACTTCAATTGAAGTGCCCCCTTTTACATTGTCCCCTCCTGCTCCATTCCGCTATATTTGGTTCTCATCGGCAAAGGAATAAAACCCCTTGGGCGACACAATGATGTGGTCGAGCATCACGATGTCAAACACCTGGCCGGCCCTGACGAGTTTTTGGGTGATTTCCACATCGGCCCGGCTGGGGGTGAGGTTGCCGCTGGGGTGGTTGTGGGCCACGATGATGGCGCTGGCCAACTGGTGAACGGCTTCGCGAAAAATGAGGCGTACATCCATGACTGTGGCGCTGATGCCTCCTATAAACATTTGCTTTTCCGATTTTACTTCGTTGGCGCGGTTGAGAAAGAGCACATAGCACACCTCCTGTTGCAGGTAGCCGATTTTGGGCGTGAGGTATGCTGCCACTGCCTCGGAACTGCTCACTCTGAGGCGCTCCGTCTGCTGGTACTCCTGCTCGATCTGGGCACGCTTGAGGGATTGGCGACATTCGCTGATCTCCTCCAGGGTTTTGCGCCGCCCCAGCTCGAAGGCCGCCACCAGGGAGATGGCCTTGGCCGGCCCTATGCCTTTGATGCGCGTGAGCTGCTCTACCCCGGTTTGCGAAAGCCGGTGGAGTCCCCCCACCTCCTCCAGTATGTTGTGGGCCAGGTCAATGGCGCTCAGCTCGCGCGTGCCGGTGCCCAGCAATATGGCCATGAGCTCGGCATCGGAGAGGGTTTCCATGCCGTGGTAACGCAGTTTCTCTCTGGGGCGGTCTTCCAGCGCCCACTCTTTGATGGGGATATGGGAATAAACGGACATAGTAGCTTGCTCTTTTGTGTGAATGACATCTTCAGCAGCAAGGTAGCCATGCCCACCGGGATGTTCATGGACAAAATTGGCCGGAAGTAAATAATGATTGCCTACTCCACAATCTCATAGCACATATCCTCAAAGACGCCTTCTGTCACCTCCATGGCCACTTCGTTGGTGCGGTAATCCCGTATGCGCAGGGCGAAGCTGCCGCTGACCCTGCGCTGAATGGGATCGCATTGGGAAATATGGATAAATCCATTTTCCTTTCCCCCCCAATTCCAGGAGGCAACCCCATTGCCGTTTTGCTCTACGGTTCCGTGTGCAGTGGGAAGTTCCTGAGTGGGGCAACTAGCTGCGGGGACGTTCTGCCTGAAATCCATAAAAAAGGTATCGATGCACTTGCCGGGGCAATCTCCGCGCAGGTCCGGGTCGAAGACCGTGAGGGTAATTTCGGTGGAATCAGCAGCAATCATCCAGCAATCCAGGGCTTTTTTCCCCGAAAAGCGGCTTTTGTACAGTCGGCATTGGTAGCGTTCGGCCTCATACTTTTTGCCGTTGAGGGTCCAGTGCAGGGCGGCATCCCGGCAATGCGGCAGGGCGGCCACCTCTTCTTTCTTGCATGCTGCTGTGAGGAGCAGCATGGCAGCAAAAGTAGTTAACAAGATTTTGGTGTGATTCATGATAGATACAAGTTAAAATTGATGAGAAAGTATGCGATAATAGGCATTTGCATGCCGGGCCCAAAAAGGCCTGGCGCAACTAGCAGTTGCGCTTTTGCGGAATTTTCCGTTTGGGAAGGGGAAAAGCCGGAGGGGAAAGGCGGGCCTGTCAAAAATTGCGGGCCCTGCCGGTTACGCTATGATTTTTTGCGGAAAAGAGGAAGAATTTCAGCTGGTTGTTGGCAGAAAAAGCCAAATTCCATTCAACTGGTGCAGCCAGGCTGTTGGTCTTTATTCATCCAGGGTCATAAAGAGGCCGTCGCGGAACCTGCCTTTGCGGATAACGATGCCGGAATTGTCATACACAATGAGGGTGCCGTCGGCGGCGGTTTCCCAGCGGCCGGTAAAGGTATCGCGTATGCGTGAGGTATAAGTTCCCTGGCCGTCAATTTTTCCGGCGCTCCAGTGTCCTTTAAAATGGCTGCCGTCGGGCCAGAACATTTCGCCTTCGCCCGAAGGCTCGTCGGCCCGCCAGGCGCCTTTGTACACGCGGCCGTCCTTCCACTGCATGCGGCCATAGCCTTCGCGAAAGTCCTGCACCCAGTTGCCGTCGTAGCGGCCGCCTTCGGCAAAGTAATAGACGCCCTGGCCGTGGCGCCTGCCCGACTTCCAGTTGCCCACGTACTTGCTGCCGTCTTCAAACACAAAGGTGCCTTTTCCTTCCATGGTATCGGCTACAAACTGGCCGGTATAGGTGCCCAGCAGGGGTTGTTTGAGGGTGCCCCTGCAGTGGCGCCTGCCGGCCTCCCACTGGCCGTCATACACGGTGCCGTTTACCCAGGTATAAACGCCTTTGCCATGCGGCAGTCCATTGAGCCATTCGCCTTCGTAGCGGTTGCCGTTGGCCTCGGTGAGTACACCTTTGCCGCTGCGCAGGCCGTAGTTCCACTCGCCTTCGTAGCGGTCGCCGTGGGTATAGATGGCCGTGCCCTGGCCGTGAGGCTCTTCCTTGCTGAGCTCTCCGGCATAGGAATAGGTGCCGTTGCGGTCGTGTCGTTCGGGAATTTCGCCGTAGTTGAGGGCCATGCGGTACTTTTTGGCCAGCTCGCGGTAGCGGCCGTGGGGGTGCATATCCAGGTAGTGGCTGTAGGCGTGGTAAGTATTGGAATCTTTTACGGCCAGCCACAGCTGCTTTTCCTGATACTGCCGGTAGGCCTGGGGCAGGTATATAGCTGCCAGCAGCAAGGCCACGAGCAGGCCCAGGCCCAGCAGGCCGTAGAGCGCATGGCGGGCATACATGCGGCGGTTTACGATTTTTTCCAGGGCCTGAAAGTCGGCCCGGGTAGCGGCGGTTTCTTCCAGGGTGTGGATGCGGCTTTGCAGGCCGGGCGCCTTGCCCGCCCGCCTGCGCAGGCGGGCGATGCCCTGGCTTTTGTCGTCCCTGGCCCTGCTGAGTTTATCTTCTGAAAAACCGGCTTCGCCCTGTGGCAGTACTTTGCCGTGTATGCGGGCCTGCTGTTCTTTGTAGGTTTGGAGAAAATTCTCGTAGTCCTCGGCCCAGCTCTGGGTGCGCAGCTCTTTCAGCTGGGTGCGCATGTGGGCAAGCTGGCTTTCCCAGCGGGCATATTCTTCTACAAACTGCTCCACCTTCTCTTCGAGCTGGTCAATGAGCCCGGCCGATTTGGCGTTTTCTTCGTAAGCATGCTGCTGCAGTAAGGCATCTATTTGGCGGTATAGCTCCCGCAGCTCAGCATAGCGGGCCTTGTGTATGCGGTGGTGGGCGGCCTTGGCCCTGGCTCTGATGGCTTCGTAGCGCCTGAAGTTGGCTTCGTAATGCGTCTGGTAGGCCAGCAGGTTTTGTTCGTACAAGGCCTGCAGCTCCTCAAACTTTTCGCGGTTGGTGGCATATCCTATGTAGGTGTGCTTGCGCCTCAGGGCATGTATTTCCTCCAGTTTTTGATAAAACTGCCGCTGGTAGTTCTGGTCTCTGAGCTTTTCTTTTTCAAAAACAAGCATATACTCACCGTTGAATATTGCAAGATACAAGGGTAAGCGGCAAGATGCAAGGTGTGACTTCGGTCATTGGCCGCGAAAGGAGGCTCAACACAAAAGCAGCACGTCAAAACTGGCGTGCTGCTTTTGTATGGACTTCCACCGGGTTTATCTTCCGGCGTAGGTTTTTCGTTCGAAGTAGAAAATGCCGCCTTCGTCGCCCACGTTTTGCAGAGGATGGCCCACGGGAGTTTGGGCGGTATTGCGCTTCACTACGGTTTGCACCTCGTGTATGAGGCGGTCGGCGCGCAGGCGGGGTTCGCGGTTTTCCTGCAGGGCGCGCAGCAGGTAGCGGGCAAAGGGGCTGTTTTGGCCGGGCTGCCCATCCCATACCTTCTCAATTTCACCGGAGGTGAAGGCCCAGCGTGAGCGCGCATTCTCATTGAAAACGCCCCGGCTCTGGGCAAAGAGCGAGCCTGCGTAGCAGGCGTCGGCAATGAGGAAGGTGTGGTGCGAATTGATGGAGTTGATGTAGTCGTGTATGGTGGAATTGCGGATGAAATCGGCAATTTTGTTCAGGCGTGCATCGGAGGGCACCCAGTAGCCCCTGCGGGAGTCGCTGTCGTAATAACCATGACCAGCGTAGTAAATGAGGAGGTTGTCTTTGTCGGTGATGCGCTCCTGCAGGTCTTCAAAGGCTTCGAGTATGTTTTCGCGGGTAGCCTGCTCGTTGAAAAGCTTGATGACGTGAGCTCTGTCAAACTGGTAGTTGGTCGTGAGCTCGTTCGACACGTCGCTGCAGTCTTTCACGGCATTGTGGAGGTTGCTCCAGTAGTCATACTCATTGATGCCGATGAGCAGAATGTAGTTTTTCCCCCCCAGCTGGCTGATGGTTTGCTGCTGTATGGGCTCAGCAGGATAGTACTGCATGTAAAAGCTCTGGTGGGTTTGGTTGTCGTAGTTGTCTTTGGCTACAATGTCGATACGGGTGGGCCCGTGTGGCAGCATGATGGAAGCCGAGAAGGTGCCGTCGGCATCAACACTGATGGGGGTGTCATTGATGAGCACCTCGGCAATGCCGGAGGCATCTCTTACCTTGCCTTTGATGATCTGGTTGGACTCGGTGAAACTCACCAGCTGGGCGCCTTTGAGACTGGGCTGCATGAGGGTGAGGATGGGGCCTTCTTCGTCGGTGGCGCGTATTTCGCTCACCTTGAGGTAGTCCACTTCAATGGACATGTGGCCACCTATGGTGAAGCCCACCTGGTCGCCAAAGAGTTCCTGGGCGGGTTTTTGGGCCACCAGCTCCTGGTTGATGAAGAAGTACCAGTCGCCATTGACCTTTCTCACCGTCATGGTGTTGGTGGCATAGCGACTCACCAGGGGCGAGGACTCAGAGGTTTGCAGATCGTATCCGCGGCCTCTTCCGCTTCGGTCCTCCATAAAGATTTTGAACTTGCCCTGAGGCACAAAAAAGAAGTTGAAGGCACTTCCTTTGTAATCCCGCCCAAAAGTTAAGCCCGTAGCGTTAAAGTCATTGCCGCGAACGAAGCGCATGCGCAGTTCAATTTCGTAGTTGCCATTCTGGTTGAAAGGCACCGACTGAAACTTGCTCACAGGGTGGGGCGTTCTGGATTCACAATACAGATCGTCCTCTATGTTCATGCGCACATTGAGGGCATAGAGGTTCCAGTTATTGTGGTTGTCTTCAAACTCGTCGAAAAATGCAATGCTCTTTTCCTCTTCCGGAATCCCGTAATAACGGTTCGGGGCCCAATTGCTTTGGGCCATGCCTGTCTGAAACAGCCATAAACTTCCTAAGAGAAGGACTACATAACGGCAAGGTATGTGTAGGAATTTCATGGTCATGGTTATTTGTATTCCCAACTATGTACCTTTGATGAGGTAAATCCACATCAATGGCTGGGCCAGTTCAGGACCAGCACTGATGTAAAACACAAATTTTATAAAAAATTTTTCCCCTATGCCCCTTTTCCCCCTATAACAGCCTGATAG